>JBIOYB010000526.1:0-3592 GCA_044869915.1 Allorhizocola sp. | reverse complement strand
TGTAGGACGACATTCAGCTTGAGCACGTAGGGGGCGTACGGCGTCATTGCCGTTGTCCATGATCTTTAGGGCGGCCCTTTGGGTTGCCCTTGTTCATGCCCGGCGACAACATGAGCACGAAGTAGGTGATCGGCCCTTCCTGACGTCGTCGTCTTGGCAGATGCGTTTCAGGAAGGGCCGTGAACGGTGTGTAGGAGACACCGCTGTGCTCACGGTAGGAAAAACGGCGCCCGAGGTCGAGCGTGCCCTGTGTGAAGGTCGTCTGGCGTGTCCCGGCTGTGGAGGTGAACTGCGGCCGTGGAGTCATGCGCGGCGGCGGACTCTGCGCACGCTGGAGAGCGGGATCAAACTGATCGAGCGCCCTCGCCGGGCGATCTGCCGGGGGTGCGGCGCGACTCATGTCCTGTTGCCGGCGAATCTGCTGGCCCGCCGCGGTGATGAGCTCACGGTGATCGGGGCGGCGTTGGAGCGGGCGGCCCGCGGTCAGGGTTATGAGCCGATCGCGGCGGCGTTGGGGCGGCCGATCTCGACGGTCCGCTCGTGGATCTGTCGGGCTCGCGGCCGGGCCGGGCAGATCCGGGCGGGGTTGGCGGGGTGGATCGTGGCGTTGGATCCCGATCCGCCGCCGCTGGCACCGGCGCTCTCGCCGTGGGAGGAGGCGGTCGTGGTGATCTGCGCGGTGCATCGGGCGGCGCGGGCGCGTTGGCCGATCGTGGACAGCGTGTCGGTGTGGGAGTGGGCCTCGTTGTGGTCCAACGGCACGTTGCTGGCCCCGGGGATTACCATCCGGCGGTCCAACACCAACCCGCTCTGCTGAGCGTCGACGCTGGTGGGGAGCCCTTGGAATGAGGTAGTGACGCCACTTCCAAAGGGGGACAAACCGGTGACGCCACACGATGTTGAGGTCAAAGCCCGGGCAGAACGAGCCCGTCAGATCGCGCTTTTCCGATACCGGTTGATTCAGCAGGTCATCGACCGGGACGTGTCGACGCGTCAGCGTGGCCGGATCCTGCGGCAGATCGCCGCCCAGACCCACCTTTCGCCGGGCGGGACGATGATGCGGGTCTCGCGCAAGACCCTGGATCGGTGGCTGCGCCATTGGCGGATGGGCGGGTTTGAGGCGTTGCTGCCCGCTGCCCGCCAGGTCGACCCGCGCACCAGCGCCGGCCTGCTGGAGCTGGCGGTGGCGTTGAAGAAGGAGAACCCGCACCGGACCGCGGTGCAGATCCGGGAGATCATGCTGCGCCACAATGGGGAGGCGCCGCATGAGCGGACCATCCAGCGGCACTTCCGCCGCCTGGAACTGTCGGTGAGCCTCACCCGCGATGGCGAGGAGGACCACAGCCGGGTATTCACCCGGTTCGAGGCGGCCCGCCCGAACCAGTTGTGGGTGGGCGATGCCTGCCACGGCCCGAAGATCGGCGGACGGCGGGCCCATCTTGTTCTGCTTCCTTGACGATCATTCGCGGGCGGTGATGGCCGCCCGGTTCGCGTTCGGCGAGGACGTCGTCCGGCTCGCGGCCGCACTGCGCCCCGCGCTCACCTGCCGCGGTGTTCCCGAAGCCGTGTACGTCGATAACGGGTCGGCGTTTGTCGACTCGTGGCTGCTACGCGCCTGCGCCAGCTTGGGGATCAAACTCGTGCATTCCACCCCGAACCGGCCCGAAGGCCGAGGGAAGATCGAAAGGTTTTTCCGGACGGTCCGTGACCAGTTCCTGGTCGAGTTCGACGGCGCGCACCCGCGGCCCCTCACGAATCTGCGGGAGCTGAATCGGCTGTTCAACTCCTGGGTGGAGACCGTCTACCACCCGCGCGTCCACTCCGAAACCGGCATGGCGCCCCTGCGACGCTGGCAAGCGGGTCTGCCCCATCCGCCGGCGTTGCCCTCCAGCGGCGCGCTGGCCGAGGCGTTCTTGTGGGAGGAACGCCGCACCGTCGACAAGACCAGCCTGTTCAGCCTGTTCGGCAACTACTACCAGGTCGATCCGATCTTGGCCCGCAGGCGGGTCCAGGTGCTGTTCGACCCGTTCGACCTCGCCCAGGTCGAGGTTCGTCATGAGGGGCGAAGCTACGGCCAGGCGGTGCTGTTCGAACGCAAACGCCATGCCCACCCCAAAACCCGGCGCGCTGTCGAAGACCACGTCGACCTACCGGCCGAACCGACCGGGATCGACTACCTGACCGCGCTGGACAAGGCTCGCACCGACCAACTCGCCCAGTCCATCAACTACACCGCCCTCTTCCCCCAACCCACCCCAGCCGGGCACGACGAGCACGACGAGGGGAAGGTCGCGTGATGGGAGCACCCTTCACCTGGGCGAGCCCGCCGGCCGCAGGCCGGCAGGACAGTGATCCATGGCCGATCAGCCGCAGGATCAGCGACCTGGCAGCCGAAGCCCGAGCCCTGTCCCGTGGCCCGGCAGACCATTCCCCCGGACGCCGGGCGATCTACCTGCTCACCAAAGCGGTCCTGCTGGCCGACATCGCCGCCGGCTACGCCGACCTCGACCATCCAAACACTGTCCCGGCCCGCCACGCGGCGGCCCACGCCTGGCGGCAAGCGCGGGCCGCGATCGCGGCGCTGCCGCTTCCCGCTGCTCCGTCCGACACCACACCCGACCACGACGCCGTCACGATCTCGCCGGGAGCCACCCCATGATCGACACTTTGACCAGGCATTTCGCGTTCACCACGATGCCGTTCCGCCGCGATGTGGACCCCGCCGCGCTGCACCGCCACAACGACCACCAGCAAGCCTGCGCCCGGATCAGTTGGACCATCGCCGACCGCGCCCTCGGCGTGCTGACCGGCGAGGTCGGCATCGGCAAAACCGTCGCCGTCCGAGCGGCGATCGCCGCCCTGGACCCGACCCGTCACACGATCATCTACATCCCCAACCCGGCGATCGGCACCCGCGGTATCTGCCATCACATCGTCACCAGCCTGGGCGGCAAGCCCCACCTGCACCGGGCAGTCCTCATCCCGCAAACCGCCGAAGCCCTCGCGACCGAACAAGCCGAACGCGCCCGCACCCCCGTCCTGGTCATCGACGAGGCGCACCTACTCGAACACGATCAGCTCGAATCGATCCGCATGCTCACCAATCATGATCTCGATTCGAGATCACCCGCGGCGATCCTGCTGGTCGGCCAGCCCACCCTGCGCCGCATGGTCAAACTCGGCGTCCTCGCCGCGCTCGACCAGCGAATCTCGGTCCGCTGGCACATGAGCGGCATGACCGAACCGGAAACCAGCGGCTACATCCGCCACCACCTCCACCATGCCGGACGCGATGACCCGCTGTTCACCGACGACGCCACCGCACTCATCCACGAATCCAGCCGCGGCAAACCCCGCTCGATCAACAACCTGGCCCACGCCGCCCTGGTCGCCACCTTCGCCACCGGAAAGAAGATCGTCGATGGGACCGCCGCCCGCGCCGCCGTCAGCGAGGTCATAGCGACAGAGTGAGCACCACAACGACAGCGTGAACACCACGACCCCGCCCGGCACAGCTCGGCGGGGTCACTCATGTCGCCCACATGGACACCCGCAGCGTCGCCTACAGGGACAACTTCAACGTCGTCCTACA
>JBIOYB010000525.1:0-3760 GCA_044869915.1 Allorhizocola sp. | reverse complement strand
GTCATTACCGTGATGGCGCAGGACAACAACACGACTGCTGCTGCGGCCTGCGTTGATCTATTGAGGTGCTTCTCGTCTGTGCAGGTTGTGCTGATGGTGGGGATCGCCGGAGGGATCCCGACGCCGGAGCGGGATGTTCGGCTCGGCGATGTCGTCGCGGCGACCGAGGGGGTGGTGGATTACGACCATGTGCGGCGGGTCGACGGGCAGGACACCATCCGCCGAAATCTGCAAGGGCTGTCGATGACTTTGGCACGAGCCGCGCAGGAGATACGCATTGGTGAGCATCTGGGGCAGCGGCCGTGGGAGAACGAACTGCACATGGTCCCGTCACGGTTCGTACGCCCGCCCGACGACACCGATGCCCGCAATGCGATCGAGCTGCGCGATAGAGCCGAAATGCCCAAAGTGCACTACGCCGCGATCGCCAGTGCCGACCGGCTGCTGCGCGACAAGGCGTACCGCGACGAACTGGTGCGCCGCCATCCCGAGGTGGCCGCGGTGGAGATGGAGGGATCCGGGATCGCCACGGCAAGCGACCTGCATTCCACGCACTGGTTTGTGGTCAGGGGCATCGCCGACTACTGCGACAACTCCAAAAGCGCCGTGTGGCAGGCGTATGCCTCCCTGACGGCCTCGGCGTATGTGCGGGCGCTCCTCGCGCATACGCCGCCCCTGGCAAGCGCGCGGCGTCAAGGCACCGGTGATCGTGCCGCTGTGATAGATCTGCTGATGGGCATACCGGCGATGGGTGACGGGCAGACTCGGCAGTTGATTGTGGAACGGTTGCGGCCCGAGATTCGGGGGGCGATCCGGCGGTTTCCGGCGGCGCGGCCGGATGTGTTCGAGATCGTGTCGACGTGCCGGGATTATGCGGGCGGGGTGCGCGAGCTGATCGAGGCGATCAGGTTTGTGGTGGGCGACTCGCTGACGGCGCGGCGGGCGATCGAGGCGCTGGAGACGCTATGAGGCGGTCGCGCCCGCGGGTGGGCCAGAGGACGACGGCGGCGGCGAGGATGACGGGGGCGGCGTCGCGCAGGAGGCCGTCGGTGCCGAGCAGCCACCAGGTGAAGGGTATGTGGATGGCCAGGACGGCCAGGGTGATCAGGACGAGGGCGGTGCGTGCCCAGGGGTGGCCGCGTCGGTGGAAGAAGGCCACGAATAGCGTGGCGTAGCTGCTGATGATGGCCGCGACAAACCAGGTGATGACGGCCGGGAGGGCGTGGAGGCGGTCGCTGAAGACGGGGCCCAACGCGACCAGGGATGCCACGAGCATCAGCGGGCTGTAGCTGAGCGCGGCGATCCTGACCGTGACAGGCCGGGTGATGGCGCCGGGGCGCCAGATCAGCCAGAGGAGCACGGCGCACAGGACCGTGACGATGGCGAAGCCGATGATGCCCGCCGGGTGAGGGCGCCCGTCGCGCGGGATGATGAGCCGGGCCAGGGCAAACACGGTGGAGATGGCTAGCACGAGGGCGAACGGCCAGGCGCCCGGTTTGTCGCGCCGCACGTGCCAGATGAGGATGACGAAGCCGAGGGAGCGCAGCAGCGCCCAGGTGGTGCGCACGAACAGGGCGAAGCCGGCGTCCTCGGCCAGCCACCAGTTCAGCGCCTCGACGCCCGCGGTCGCCAGCGCCGTGACCAGCAGCAGGATTGTCAGCGCCGAACGTGGGTATGCGTCTGAGCGATGAGTATCCCCCACAGCACCCCGCCTCCTCCGCCGCGTCGGATCGTGATCCCGGAGCCCGTGAAGCTTAGCCCCGGCCGCCGGCGCTGGCAGAACCGTGCCCTCCTGGCCTTCGCCGCGCTGCTGGTGTTGACCGGCTGCGGCCTGATCGGCGGGAGCTACTTCTACGACTCGATCCGTGAGCCCGGCGAACTCAAGCTGGTCAACAACACGGAGGTGTTCGCGGCGGACGGCAAGACCCAGTTGGCGTTGCTCGGCGCGCAGCGGCGTCAAGAGGTACCGCTGGAAAGGATTGAACAAAAGGCGCAGAAGGCGTTGATCGCGGGGGAAGACAAGCGGTTTTACGAGCACAGCGGCATTGACATCGCGGGCATCGCGCGGGCGGCGTGGAACAACGTCACCGGCGGGGCGACGCAGGGCGGCTCGACGATCACGCAGCAGTATGCCCGGCAGGCAGCCGGCGACTTGGAGATTTCCTACGCGCGCAAACTGCGCGAGGCCGTGATGGCGCGCAAGTTGGAGGATACCTACTCCAAGGAAGAGATCCTCACGTTCTACCTCAACACTGTCTACTTTGGACGCGGTGCGCACGGTGTCGGCGCCGCCGCGGAGGCGTATTTCGGCATCCCGGCCGACAAGCTGGAGACGATGACGGTCGCGCAGGCGGCCGTGCTCGGTGCGGTGCTCAAGCAGCCGGAGGGCAAGTCCGGCTTCGATCCGGCGCTCAACCCCGAAAATGCCAAGGACCGCTGGGCGTACGTGCTGAACAATATGGTCGAGATGAACTGGCTGTCCGCGCAGGAGCGGGCCGCGATGCAATACCCGGAGGTGAAGCCGATCGACAAGTCGGCGGGCGGCGCGTGGGGGCACACCGACCGCGCGACCGGGCACATCATCAAATACGTGGAGGACGAGCTCGATCAGCTCGGCATCCGGCAACAGCTGCGCGACCAGGGGCTGGCCGACTGGAAGAGCGCCGGCCTGCGCATCACCACGAGCATCGATCCGCGCGCCCAGGCCGCGCTCGAGGCGCAGCTCGACCGGGCCAAGCAGGGATCGGCGATCAGCACCCAGCGCGACAACATCATCGGCGCGGGTGTGGCCATCGACCCGGCCAGCGGCAGGGTCATCGCCTACTACGGCGGCAACAACAAGGGCACCGACACCGACTGGGCGAGCAACGCCGAGCCGCACCCGCCCGCGTCCTCGTTCAAGGCCTACACGCTCGCGGCCGCGCTGCAGGAGGGCATCTCGACCCAATCCCTATGGGACGCCACGGAAATGAAGAAGGGCGTCAACGGCGCCGAGTTTGACCTCGGCAACGCCGGGCGCGAGATCGATTCACTGCCGTGTGGCACGCGATGCAAACTCGAGACGCTGACCGTCCAGTCGTTCAACGTCGCGTTCTTCAAGGTGGCCAAGGCGATCGGCACCGAGAAGGTGGTCGCCATGGCACACAACGCCGGCGTCAAGACGATGTGGAGCGACAACCCGCAGAAGGCCTACCGGCTCGACGACGGGATCCCGGCCGGGCGCAGTGTGTTCGACTATCACGTGGGGTTCGGGCAATATCCGATCTCGGTGCTCGACCACGCCAGCGGCATGGCGACCCTGGCCAACCACGGCGCCTACAACGCGCCGCACTTCGTCGTGAAAGTGGAGCGCAAAAACCGCCAGAACGGCAAGTGGGAGCACGTCCCGGCGGGCGACGAGAAGCCGACCAACAAGCGCACCATCGACGCCAAGGTCGCCGACGAGGTGACGTGGGTGCTCAAGAAGATCCCGGGTGAGCAGGGCCACACCCTGCAAAACGGTCGCCAGGTCGCGTCCAAGAGCGGCACGTGGGAAAACGGCAAGAAGCAGGCCGACGGGGTCACGCCCGTGTTCCCGAAGACCAACGCGCACGCCTGGTATGTCGGCTACACCGAGCAGATCGCGACCGCGATCTGGGTCGGCAGCAAGGATCACAACGACACGCCCATCAAGGATCCGAAGGGCGCCAACATCGGCGGCTCGGGCCTTCCCGGCAACATGTGGGAGGGCTGCATGTCACGGTGGGCCTGGTTCATGAAG
>JBIOYB010000524.1:0-2228 GCA_044869915.1 Allorhizocola sp. | reverse complement strand
GGCCAGGTCGGCGAGGCGCCCGGCGGCCATGGCGCGGTGCCGGGCGGGATCGAGCCCGAAACCCGGGCGATGCTCGACAACGTTGGTCGGCTGCTGCGGGTCGTTGGCCTCGACTATCCGGATGTGGTCAAGGCGACGGTCTACCTGCGCGACTTTGCCGATTTCGCGACGATGAACGCGGTCTACCGCGAGTACTTCCCGGTCGAGCCGCCGGCCCGGGCGACGGTAGGCGTGACGTCGCTCGCCGCCGACTACCGGGTCGAGATCGAGGTGGTCGCGGCGCGCTGAGGCGTAATCCGCGCTGCTCCACGCCGAGTACCCCGCCTCATTTGCACCCGGTGGAAACAGGGGATCGTCGTGGGCGCACCTCCGGCGACCCTGAACCGGCCGTCCAGAACTGGCCCCCGGGCGTGCTTCGTGGACTGCGAACAAGGGTTGAAGGATCGGGAATCGCCCGCCTCGATGCAGATTCGTGCCCCTCAAGCACGAATTGGGCTCTAAGGAGCCCTCAAGACATGATTCGACCCCGATCTGCAGTGTGGGAAGCACGCACCGACTCCAGGAACGCGGCTACCCGGTCCAGGACATCCTCCATCACAGGTTTGAGCGTGTGCCCCAAACGCGGATACGTGACGAGCTCGGCCTGGGCCAACAGCGGAACGGCCGCGCGCAGGAGCTGGATCCGGGCAAACGGGTCGGCCTCGCCCGACAGCAACAGGACGGGGCAGCGGATCGTGGCCCAGTGCGCGACCCGCGCCTCGGTCCGCTCGGGCCGCCCCGGCGGGTGGAGTGGATAGCTGAACAGGACGAGCGCCGCGTACGGCGCGCCTTCCTCCGAGGCAGCCAGGCTCGCCACTCGACCACCATACGAATGCCCGCCCACGACCACATCGGGGGCAGACGGCACCACCGAATGGAATGCCGGCAACGCCTCTTCGGCCTTGCGCTTGGGCAAATCGATCGCCTGCGCGGTCACGCCACGGGCCCGCAGGCCGTTGACGAACGGTGCCATGCTGGACGCGTCCCCACTGGCGCCGTGCCCCAGGAAACAGCGGAGATCCATATCGACAGCGTAGCCGCCCGGTAGTCACATCGGCGGCCGAGCGCCTGACCCGGCTGGGTCATGGCTGTCGACCCGATGCACCGGGCAAGCTCCGTCCCCATGCCCGAGGGACCGATGCACACCGCGACGACACGTCACGCGTCCCAGCCGCGCCGCGCGCTCGCGGTCGCGGTGGGGCTGTTCGCGCTCGCGACCATCGCCGGAGTCGCGCCGGCACGGGCTGCAGAACCAGGCCCGACGCTCGCCGCCGACGGCCCCACCACCCTCGGCTCGACCGTCACGTTCTACGGCCGCGGGTACGGGCACGGTGTCGGGATGAGCCAGCACGGCGCGCGGGGGCGGGCCCTCGACGGCCAGGACGCGGCCGAGATCCTGGCCCACTACTACCAGGGCACGACCCAGGGCAGCGTCTCGCTCGAGACGAAGATCCGGGTGCGGGTCCTCAAGGACTTCAAGGCATCGAGCACGAAGCCGCTCGTGCTGATCGCGCGGCGGACGACCTGGTCAATCGACGGGGTCGATGCCGTCTTCCCGAAGGACGCCCGAGTCGAGGTCCGGCCGACGGTCGGCGCATCGAGCGTCACGTGGCGGGTCAAGGTGTTCGCCCCGACCGGGGAGCTGCTGCGCGACGCGGCGACATCGCACTTCCGGATGCGTGGCACGACCTCGGGGAGCATCCTCCAGGTCGCCTCGAAGAGCGGCAAGAACAAGTACCGCGGCGTGCTTCGGGCGGTGTTGAGCACGAGCTCGACCAAGGCGAACGTCGTGAACGAGACGACCGTCGAGCGCTACCTGCGCGGCGTCGTGCCGGCGGAGATGCCATCGACCTGGCCGACCCAGGCGCTGCGGGCGCAATCGATCGCCGCCCGCTCGTATGCCGTCCGCCACCTGCGGCCGGGCGTGTCCTGGTACGACGTGTCGGACGACACCACTTCGCAGGTCTACCTCGGGTACCCCGGGGAGCAGTCGACCACGGACGCCGCGATCAAGGCCACCGCGGGTGTCGTCCTCAAGAACGGCTCGGCCGTGGCGAACGCGTTGTTCCATTCGACCGGTGGCGGCGCCACGGAGCACAACGAGAACGTGTTCGTGTCATCGACCGGGGCCCAACTCGCCGGCCCCGTGAGCTACCTGCGCGGCGTCGTGCCGGCGGAGATGCCATCGA
>JBIOYB010000523.1:0-11125 GCA_044869915.1 Allorhizocola sp. | reverse complement strand
GATCGGTGTCATGGTCGCCAACGAGCTGCTGGTGCGGCTGGTCGAGGAGCCGCACCTGCTCCGGGTGCACGGCGAGGCGTACGCGCGTTACGCTGCGGCTGTCAGCCGTTTCGTTCCGGGCCTCGGGCGACTCAGGTAGCCGCGCCGATTCCGGAGTCCTATCCGACAGGGGTGGCACGGGCGTTCGCTAGCGGGGAAGGACGGACGCGTCGGCTCGGGCGACGATCTCCTGCAGCGCCCGGACGTGTTGCTCGAACGCTGCCCGCCCGACGTTGTTGAGCCGGGCGGAGGTCCGCGGCCGCTTGGCCACGAAGCGCTTGCGGATATCGACATATCCCGCCTCGTCCAGGATCGTCAGTTGCTTGGACAGCGCCGAGTCGGACATCCCGATGCTATCCCGGATGAAGCCGAAGTCCGCCCACTCGGTGGCAGCGAGCAGCGATACGATCGACAGCCGGGTCGGCGCGTGAATCAGCTCGTCGAACTTAGGCTTGATCATCGAACGTCGCTGGCCATCTTGGCCCGCGTGATGCGGTGCAGGTATCGGACCAGCAACGGTCCACCCAGGACGATCAGGATCCCCCCTGCGGAAGCGCGGCCTCGCTCGCCCAGATGATGGCGACCAACCCGGCGAAAAACGCCACCGTGCCGAGGAACCCAAGCGTCGTGAACAGCCGGCCAGGTTCGTTCATCCGGGCGCCGGTCGCGCAGGCGGCAACACCGAGCAGCAGGATCGCTGGCAAGCCAAGGCGCAACGCCGCCGGCCCTCCATGCCCTTGAGCGTCTGATCGCGGAGTATCGCCCGGGCACGCAGCACCTGCCCGCGTTCGCCGGGGGCGGCACGGTTGCCTGGCATGGGTCGCCGCGCGGTCAGGGTCCGAAGTCCTGGAATGGTTGGGTTTACGGCTGGTTGTGGAGGCGGGGCGGAGGCACTCGCCGGTCCTTGCTGCCGGGATTGCCGAGTCGCTCGCGTCGCACAGCGCCGAGGTGGTCCTCTCGATCGCTTTTGGTCGTCACATCCAATCCGGACGTTCCAAGGAGGTGGCACACCCCGCTCCCAGGCAGTAGCTATGCCATCCTGAGATTCACGATCTAGGCGACGGCCCCGCGCGCCGAGAAGGTGGCCCACCGGTCACGCGGTGTCGCGTCCCAACCGGCGCAGCTGCAGGGCGATCAGCACGTACCACACTTCCAGGAACAGGACCGAGAACACCGAGATGTAAACGCCTACCCCGGGAATGTAAAGGCCTAACCCTATCCCATTGGCGGCGATGGCCAGCCAGGCGGTGAGTCTGCTGAACGGTCTACTTTGGAGCATCACGACTCCGATGAGGATGCCGGCAACCGAGCCGCACAGATAGGCGACCTCGAACGCTGTGCCCTGCCAGAGGGCGAGCATCGCGTCGCCTGCAGCGGCTGCGGTGCCGCGTTGGGCATCGGTGGTAGCGCTGGCATACCGGTCGCTCAAGGCGGCCATCTGTATCGCGGGATTCGTCGCGAGATACAGCATGATGCTGGCAAATCCGAGCGCGGCGGCGATCAGCATGGCCCACTCGAGTGTTTCGCGTAGGGCGAGGTAAAGGGCGAGCAGGATCGCGATCAGCAGGACGTTGTCGGCCACCAGCAACAGATCAAGGTCGATCAGGCCGGCCACACGGTTCTCCTCGAGCAGGGCGAACCAGTCGGTGGCGCCGCCTTCCAGCGGGGGCGGCCAGATCAGGAAGGCCATGATCTGGATGGGGATGAAAGCGGCGGTTATAAGCGCCGCCGCGGCGGCTATGCGGTATAAGGGCTTGCGACCTCTGTCCGCGCCAAGGACGTCCGGCTGGGCCGGTATGGGGTCGTGCGACCGGGCAGATGCGCTCATGACTCCACCATCGCGCTCGACCGACCAACGCCACCAGGATCGAATGACCCCGCCCGCAGGGGTCCATTTGCGGGTACCATCGCGCGGCGAATCCACTAAGCGCCACGGCTGACTGCTCGCTACACCACCCTCGGCCCGGCTCAAGCGCTTCATGAGGGCGAACACCAGATGTTATCGCGCCTCGGCGACGAACTGTTGGCAAGCGCTGCGTCTGATGCGGGACACAGGTAGGGGCTAACGCCGCTTTCTGGCAGTCCAACGCCCCTACTTCGCCCGACCGCTGTGCGTTGTCCTATTGGTGTACGGCTCGGCGGCGGCGGAAGGGACACGCACCGCCGCCATTCAAACGGGAGGTCACGGCTGTGATCTAAGTAGTGGTGCTCATGGCCGTCGTCTATCTCGGGGCGCGCTACGCCACCATCGGGGCTCACGCGGTGGCGGGCAAGCCGGGCGGCAGCCCTCGCGCCCGACCGTGGGCAGGACAGATCCGCCCCGGTATGAGCGAGTCTTAGCATTCCCTTAGGGATTGCGGTGGGTTCTTTGTCCGATTAGGACAGTTAGGAGGTTTCCGCGGGCATGAGGCTGAACGCGTTCTCCTCCTCCTGAGCGTTGTGGAGGTGAAGGATCGCGTACAAGCCATAAAGGCCGGCACGCAGATCGGTGACCTCTTCGGGTTCGGGACGCTCGCCGATCTCCTCAACGGCGTGACGCAGCCGGCGTACCTGATGCTCGATCTCGGCGTGGGTGCGGCTGAACGCGCCGGTGGGATCAGGCCCGAGCGCCCGGGTGACGATCGGCAATAACTCGGCCTCCTCTGCTCGTTCATGCGGCAGCAGATCGGTCTCAAGCCGGTCGAGCAGTCCATGCAGCGGCTCGAGGTCCGGGTCCGTTATGGCGAGTTCGTCGGCGACCGTCCTCACCTGCTCGACCAGCGGCCTGACCGCGTTGTGTTGGGCATACAAGCGTTGAGCGGTGGCCAGGTCGGCGGCCGGCAGCACGACAGTGTGCCTGCGTCCCGGCAGCAGTGCGGTCAGGGCCATCGATATGGCGGCCACGTCGATGACCTCCTGCAGGATCGCGCCGGCGGTGGGGGACAACAGGCCAGCAGCCGCGGGGATCATCGCCGCCACTGATAGGGCCATCCCCACGGCGGCGCTGCGGCGGGCGATGCGGTGGCTGCGCCGGGCGATGAGGATCGCGTCGGCCAGGCCGTCCACGCGATCGGTGGTCAGCACGACATCGGCCGCTTCCGCTGAGGCGGTCACGCCCCGCGCGGCCAGAGCCACGCCCACGCCTGCGGCGGCCAGAGCGGGTGCGTCGTTGACGCCGTCACCGACCATGATCGTGGGTGCGGTGGCCTGCTCGGCGCGAACGATGGCGAGTTTGTCGCCTGGGTCGCGATCGGCGTAGACGGCATCGACGCCGGCGATGCGCCCGACCGTCTCGGCGATGTCGGCGCGGTCGCCGGTCACCAGCACCATCCGTCCAATGCCGGCGTCGCGCAGGGCTCGCATCATCCGTGGCGCATCTGGCCGCAACGGATCAGTCAGCAGCAGGACACCCGACGCCCGGCCGTCGACGGAGGCGAAGACGGTCAGCGAACCGTCCAGTGCCGCCCGCCGTCGGGCACGCCGTACCCATCCAGGCACAGGTCCATCGATAATCCAGGCGGCCTTACCCAGCCGTACCGCGTGCCCGTCGACGACCCCCTCGACGCCATAGCCGTGGCGCTCCCGCACCCCGGAAGCAGGCGACAGGGCGAGCCCGCGCCCACGGGCTGCCGTGACGATGGTGGCCGCCAGAACATGCGCCGACGCCTGGTCCAGCGAGGCGGCCAGCCGCAACACCTCATCGGCGGACATGTCGCCCTCGGTGATGACGTCGGTCAGGGTCGGCCTTCCACGGGTCAGGGTGCCCGTCTTGTCAAATAGCAGCACGCGGCCGGCCGCGAGGCGTTCGAGAGCGGCGCCGCCCTTGAGGATCACGCCCAGCCGGGCCGCCCGCGACAGCCCAGACATGATCGCGATAGGTGCAGCCAGCAGCAGCGGGCAGGGCGTGGCCACCACCAGAACCGCGACTGCGCGGACGGCCTGGCCAGAGACCGCCCAGGCGAGCCCCGCGACGATAAGCGTCAGCGGGACGAAGGCGACGGCGAACCTATCGGCGATACGGACAAACGGCGCAGTTTCGGCTTGGGCTTGCTCCACGAGACGGACGACGCCGGCGTACGTGGACCGGGCGGCGGTCTCCGTCGCGAGAATGCGCGCGGCGGATCCGGCATTGATGACACCGCTACGCACATCATCGCCAGCGCGGCGCTCAACCGGGACCGCCTCGCCGGACAGCGCCGACTCATCGAACACGCCGGCATCGAGCAGTCGCCCGTCCACTGGCACGATCTCACCGGCACCCACCAGCAACGTGTCGCCGACGGCCACACGGTCAACGGAGATCTCTTCCAGACCGTGCGTCGTTTCCCTGCGGGCGAATCGTGGCGCGCCCGAGGCCAGCCGACTCAGCTCGCGGCGTGCACGAGCCGACGCACGCGCCTCGAGAACCCCGCCGGTGAACAGCATCACCGCGATCACCGCACCGGCCAGCGGCTCGCCGACGAGCAAGGCACCGGCCAGCGCCAGCCAAGCGATCACATCCACCGACGGCCGACGGTGCCGCAGCGCCAGCCCGATGGTGATCGTCGAGTAGGCCAGGCCCAACATGGTCGCCGCCACCCACAGGGCAGCCGCCATGCGTTTGGCACCGGCGATCCAGGCCGTTAGCCCGGCGAGCAGAAGAAATACGGTCAGCGCGAACAACAGTGCCTCGCGCGATGCCCAGAGCTTACGTAGCCAGGGCTGCGCCGCGGCGCCGGGGATCGATTCGGGCACGAGTGCCACCTCCCATTCCCGTCAATTATCCCTGTCGTTGCCTATGCGACCGGATAGAGGCCAAGGTCCCGACTGGGCGTGACCAGAATCCCCCAAAGCTCAACCCTATGAATGCGGTCGGACAGCGCCCTTGTCAACCTTGTTGCAGGGTGTGCCGTCAGTCCCATCAACGCACGACGGTCTCTGCAGCGGACCGGCCGGAGTACGGCGACGATGGCCGACCCGGCTTCCACGCCCCACTATTACGGCCCGTTTCCCAACTACGCCAACAGCCCCTTGCCCACGCTCACCGGTGCGGTGATCAATGTCGGCAACCCATTGGTGCAGCGGGCCTTCGCCACGGATTACGTCACCCCGCCCGGAGAACTCGGGCCGGTGTTCGTGGTGCTTCCGGCCGCACTGCCCAATGGTCTGGTCCATAGCTTCCAGACTTTCAACCAGACCTCACCCGGGCAGAGCCCAACACCATCCGCGGGTGGCCTGATTCACACCTATGTGCTACGCCCCAACCGGTACACAGAATGCCTATAAAGTCATCTTCGACAGCGGCACGCTGACCGTGCCGGCGTCGTCCAACCCGGCAGGGGAAGTGGAGACCTTCCCGGTGCCCGACATCGCGGTGCAGACCGGCGACGTCATCGGTTTCTACGGGCAGGGGATCCCGCTCCACACCAGCGGTGCCGACATTCTCAGCTTCCCCGCGCCCACGCCACCTTTGACGGACGCCACGATCACCCTCGGGGATCCTGGATATCCCATCTACCCCCAAACGCGCACCTACTCTTTCGCGGCCAGCGTGGTGGATCTGTCCGGGAACAACAACATCCTCGTCGGTGGAATACGCAAGTTCGTGGATGGCCTGCCCGGGCTCAACGCCGCGGGCGCCAACAACCTCGGACAGTACATCCCGGTCGCGATCCCTGATACCACAACATATCCTGGCTCGGACTACTACGAGATCGCGGTCGTGCAGTACCGCGAGAAGATGCACTCCGACCTTCCCGCGACACTGCTGCGCGGGTACGTGCAGTTGTCCACGCCTGTCGTGCCGGGCGCGCGTGTGGCGCTGACCAATGCCAAGGTGGACGGTTCGGTGGCACCGATCGTCGATGCCCAGGGCAGCCCGGTGCTGGCCGTCGCGCCTGCGCACCAGCTCGGTCCGCTGGTGACCGCTATCAAGGACTGGCCGGTGCGCATCAGATTCCGCAACCTGCTCCCGACCGGGGTGGACGGCGACCTGTTCCTGCCGGTCGACACGACCGTGATGGGTTCGGGGATGGGCCCCGCGATGGGCGGGATGGACGAACCCGCTCCGCAGAACCCCATGTGCGGCAACACTCCGAAGCCTGCGGGCTGTCACGAAAGCGCTGAGTACATCATCAGGTCGCCGGTCAGCCAGGCCGGCGTCCTGATGTGGGCGTCGCGCGGGAATCCGTCGAAGAATGCGGCGCGTCTCCTCGCGCAGCAGGGTGTGCACCTTGATGGGTCGGTGAACTCGCTCAACTGCGTCACCCGTCGGCAGTTCGCCGTAGATGAGCGGGTAGGCCACCTCGAGGAAGGTGGATTTCTCGGCTAGTTGCTCGATGGGGTAGCCGCGGTAGCGCAGGATCCCGGCGTCACCGTCGATGTAGGTGATCGCGGAGGTGCATGACGCGGTGTTCGTGAGCCCTCGTCCGGGGTCACGTGGCCGGTCTGTTTGAGCAGCCCGCCGATTTCCAGGCCGCAGGAGCCGTCGCTGGCCTTACGCAGGGCAGTGGCAATGAGCCGTTGCCGTAGTGGAGTGTGAAGCCGTCGGTTGTGGCTTCCGCCGCTTTCGGGGTGCCGGCTGCCGATGTGATGATCGTCATCTTGGACTCCTTTGTCCGGCCCTCGAAGGTCCGCCCGCAGTCGATCGGCATATACCCCTGGGGGTATTGGGTAGTTTAGTCCCGAGCCCAAGTGCGCCCTCACGGTCTTACGGCGCCGGCTCGTCGCCGAAGGGCTCGTTCGGCGCGCTCGATGTTCTACGTATACCCACCCGGGTATCCGTGCTACCGTCGAAGTGAGATACCCCTGGGGGTATAGAACTGGAGGTTCGAGCTGATGCGTGAGGTCGACCAGGCCGCCTTCGCCGCCGCCTACCGCGACGGCGCCACCGTGATCGATGTCCGTGAACCCTTCGAATACGTGACCGGGCACGTGCCCGGCGCACGATTGGTCCCGATGGGCCAGTTGTCGGCCCACGTCAATGAGCTGCCGCACATTGGCCGGGTCTACGTGGTCTGCGCGACCGGCAACCGCAGCCTGGCAGCGGCCGACCACCTCGCCCACGCAGGTGTTGATGCCTGGTCGGTGGCCGGTGGCACCCAAGCCTGGATGTGAGGCGGCAACCCGGTGGTCGAAGGCATGCGCGCCTTCGCCAACTGACCGAGGCGCTGCCTGAGACGGTGCGCGCCTGTTTCCCTTTGCCTGTTTGAGAAGGAGTCTTGTTGTGCCACGAGTTCTGGCGATCGACACCCCGAGTCTGGGTGACCGCAGCTATCTGGTGCACGATGCGCGGTTCGCGTTCGTGGTCGACCCGCAGCGTGACATCGACCGCGTAATGGATCTGGCGGCCGCGGAGGGCGTGCAGATCACCCACGTGTTCGAGACCCACATCCACAACGACTACGTCACCGGCGGATATGCGCTCGCTCGGGCGACCGGTGCGGAATACCACGTCAACGGCGAGGATCCGGTGTCCTTCGACCGGGTGGCGGTGCGCGATGGCGACGTCATCATGGTCGGCGACCGCATGCGGGTACGCGTGCTGGCCACTCCCGGGCACACGTTTACCCACCTGTCCTATGCGCTCGAAGGGGACGGGGTACCGGTGGCGGTGTTCTCCGGTGGGTCGCTGCTGTACGGCTCGGTGGGCAGGCCCGATCTGCTTGGCCCGTCGCACACCGATACGCTTGTGCGCCAACAGTTTTCGTCCGCGCACCTGCTGGCCACGCTCCTTCCGGACACCGCGAGCCTGTACCCGACGCACGGGTTCGGCAGCTTCTGTTCGGCCACGCAAAGCGAGGCCAGCGCGTCAACGATCGCCGATGAGAAGCGACACAATCCGGCGTTGACCTTCGACGAACAGCGCTTCGTCGACGAGCTGCTCTCCGGGTTGGATGCATGGCCCGCCTACTACGCGCACATGGCACCGGCGAACACGGCCGGCCCGGTGGCACCGGACCTGTCCCTGCCCAGCCCGGCCGACGCCGACCAGTTACGCAAGCGGCTCGCCGACGGTGAGTGGGTGGTCGACCTGCGCAACCGAGTGGCGTTCGCCGCCGGTCACCTCGCCGGCACGCTCAACTTCGGCGACGACGGCAGCTTCGCCACCTATCTTGGCTGGCTCATCCCCTGGGGTACCCCGCTGACCCTGCTCGCCGAGACGCCGCAGCAGGTGGCCGAGGCGCAGCGGGAACTGGTACGCATCGGCATAGACCGCCCGGCCGCGCAGGCCACCGGTACCCCGCAGGAATGGGCAGGCAGCACGGAATTGGCCTCCTTCCCGCGAGCAAGCTTCGCTGAGCTGGACCAGGTCCGCCACCACCGCCCGGTGATCGTGCTGGACGTGCGGCGGCGCCTGGAGTGGGTCGAGGCGCACCTGCCGTTCGCGGCCCACATCCCGTTACACGAGCTACGCCAACGCCTCGACGAGATCCCCGACGAAGAGATCTGGGTGCACTGCGCCGCAGGCTACCGCGCGTCGATCGCCGCCTCCCTGCTGGCCGCCGCCGGGCGGCGGGTGGTCGCCGTCGACGACGACTTCGACCAGGCCCGCATGGCTGGCATGCCAACCGAAACAACCGGCTGACCGCACACCCGGCCAAAGACGCACGTCTAACCGGTCACGCCTGTTCGAGGGCGCGGGGGCCAAGCCTCGCCACGGTCGGGCCGAACCGCGGATCCCCGACCACCCAAACAAACCCCACGACGCACAACCAGAAACAGAACGAGGAGACATGACCATTTTCGACACCGGCGCCCCGGCGACCATCGATGCGGCGACCCTGCGCGAACAGCTCGCCGCCGGCCGCGGCCCGCGACTGCTTGACGTGCGGACCCCGGCGGAGTTCGAGACCGCCCACATTCCCGGCGCCTACAACGTTCCGCTTGACCTGCTGCGTGAGCATCGCACCGAACTACAGGCCCATCTCGACGAGCACATCGTGCTGGTCTGCCAGTCCGGTGCCCGCGCCGGCCAGGCCGAGCAGTCCCTGGCCCAGGCCGGGCTGCCCAACGTCAAGGTACTCAGCGGTGGAATGGTGGCTTGGCAAGGCATCCAAGGACCGGTCAACCGGGGCCGGCCGCGGTGGAGCCTGGAGCGGCAGATCCGTCTGGTCGCCGGCGGCCTCGTCGCGCTCAGCGTGCTGGGCTCGCTGCTGGTACCGGGCCTGCAATGGGTCGCGGCGCTGATCGGTGTCGGCCTGGCCGTCGCCGCGCTGACCAACACCTGCGCCATGGGCATGCTGCTGGCCAGACTCCCATACAACAAGGGCGCGGGCTGTGACCTGGACACGATCCTTGGCCAGCTCCGCGATGCCTCCCCAAGCGCAGGACGGCGGTCGTGAGTGCCGCGCTGGTCTTGACCGTGGTGCTGGCCGTCGGTGTCGGGATCAGCTTGGGGCTGCTTGGCGGTGGCGGTTCGATCCTGGCTGTGCCGCTGCTGGTGTATGTCGCCGGCCTACCGGTCAAGGAGGCGATCGCTACCTCCCTGCTGGTGGTCGGGGTTACCAGCACGGTCGGGGTGATCCCCCATGCCCGCGCCGGGCGGGTGCGGTGGCGCACCGGGATGATCTTCGGATTGGCCGGTATGGCCGGTGCTTATACCGGCGGGCGGCTCTCTGGGTACATTCCGGCGAGCATCTTGCTGGGCGGGTTCGCGGTGATGATGCTCGCCACCGCGATCGCGATGATCCGCGGGCGGCGCTCACGCGCCGTCAAACCGGTGCCACACGAGTTGCCGATCATGCGGGTAGTGATCGACGGCATAGTGGTAGGACTGGTGACCGGACTGGTCGGGGCCGGCGGCGGTTTCCTCGTCGTGCCCGCGCTGGCGCTGCTCGGTGGACTGCCCATGCCGATCGCGGTCGGGACCTCGCTTCTGGTCATCGCTATGAAATCCTTCGCCGGCTTCGCCGGTTACCTGTCGGCGACCAGCATCGACTGGACGCTGGCCGCCGCCGTCACCGCCGCCGCCGTCCTGGGCAGCCTCGCCGGCGCCAAACTGGCCGGGCGGATCCGGGAAGACCTGCTGCGCAAAGCGTTCGGCTGGTTCGTCGTCGCCATGGGCGGCTTCGTCCTGATCCAGCAGATCCCGGCACAACTGCGCACCAACCCTCTACTGTGGATCGTCACCGCAGCGATAGCCCTTGCCGCCGTGGCAATCTGGGCCTGGCGCAGGTGCCGGGTCCCCAGAGTGCAGGTGCAGGACGAGCCGGCACACGAACGGCCGCCCGACCGCAAGCTGGTACATCCGCGGCGAAAGTGAAGGTGACACAACGACATGAGAACGAGATGAGGAGGGGCGATGAACACCAAGCGGCGACGGCCGATGACGTGATCATCGCAGAACATGTAGAGTGCGGTCAGAAGGGTATCGAGGTTGTTCGTCACAAAACGACATCGGTACCCTTCTTTGCCGCCGAGTCAACCTGCCACGCCGTACAGCAAAGACTTCGGACTCGTTCATCTAGGCCAATGACATGAACAGCTTCTCCATCTGCTCGAGGTTGGCGGCCTGGTCCTCGCCTGCGTTCTTTGCTGCAATGCATTGCTGCAACCCGCTGGCGACGATTTTGAAGCCGGCGCGGTCAAGGGCGCGAGACACCGCGGCCAGCTGGGTCACCACGTCGGCGCAGTCGCGACCGTCCTCGAGCATGGCGATGACGCCGCGGATCTGCCCTTCGGCGCGGCGCAGGCGACGCACCACCTCGCCAACGGTGTCCGGTTCGATCTGCATGACGACTCCTCCATTGCCGATCTGATCTCCGATCCAACATACACCCCGGGGTATTTGTTCCGGTCAGGTCCTTGGCGATAAGCCCGGGAGAATCGTGCTCAATCGCCCGATGTCCCGCCCCGAGGTTCGCTTTTGGGGTCCGGAAGAACCAAACGGTTCGAGCCGTTCGGGAGATACGTGAAATACGGGCGGGGGCATGCTGATCACAAGTCCTGCTACGCCGAGAAGGAGAGCTGGCGCAACCGCGGACTGCTTGCCGCCCTGGCCCTTTCCGGCTTGGCGCAGGTCGCCGCGGTGGCGTTCGAGCCGCTGCGCGTGCTGCTGGGCACCCAACCCTTGACGTTGACCCAACTCGGTGTGTGCTTGCTGGTGGTGGCGCTGCCGGCGGCGGGC
>JBIOYB010000522.1:0-12004 GCA_044869915.1 Allorhizocola sp. | reverse complement strand
CCGAAGACCTGGGACGAGGTCCATAACGTGCTGCGGGCGATGAAGACGATGCTGCCCGACTCGTTCCCCTTCTCCGACCGGTGGAGCATCCCGCCCCAATCGGGGATGCCGGGTGCCAACAACCTGCTGAACCTGCTCGGCCTGGCGTACGGCACCTACGCCGGCTGGGGCTGGCAGCCCTCGTACTGGGACGGCGGCAGGTTCGTCTTCCCGGGGGCGACGGACCAGTACCGGCAGGTCGTCCAGTACCTGAACACGCTGGTGACCGAGAAGCTGATGGACCCGGAGAGCTTCACCCAGTCCGACGACGACGCGCGGCAGAAGTTCGCGAACGGCAAGTCGTTCGTGATCAGCACCAACGCGCAGGAGCTGGTCAACCACAACCGGGCGGACATCGCGAAGATCCCCGGCGCGACCGTCGAGAAGATCCCGCTGCCGACCGGGCCCACGGGCGCGGTCCTGCGGGGCCAGGTCCGGCTGGAGAACGGCATGGTGATCTCGTCGAAGGCCCGCGACAGCGAGAACTTCGTCGCCATGATGCAGTTCATCGACTGGCTGTGGTACTCCGACAAGGGCCAGGAATTCGCCAAGTGGGGCGTCGAGGGCGTCACCTACACCAAGGACGCGTCCGGCAAGCGCAAGCTGACCTCCGACATCAACATGGTCGGCCTCAACCCCTCCGGCACCAAGCACCTGCAGAAGGACTACGGGTTCGGCAACGGCGTGTTCGCCTACGGCGGCACGTCCGAGCTGCTGCAGTCGTTCTTCTCGGAAGAGGAACAGACGTTCCAGAAGGCGATGAACGCCAAGAAGACGCTGCCGCTGCCGCCACCGAGGCCGTTCAGCATCGAGGAGCGCGAACAGGCAAACCTGTGGGAGACGCCGCTGAAGGACTACGTCTTTCAGCAGACCCTGCAGTTCATCCTGGGCCAGCGCGACCTCGCTCAATGGGACACCTACCTCAACGAACTGAAGACCAAGAACATGACGCAGTACATCGATCTCGTGAACAAGGCGGCCGACCGCTACAAGCAGAAGAACGGCGGCTGAGTCAAAACCCCGGTTGGGCCGCGCACGGGCGGCCCAACCGCTTTTCCAAGGACCGCTTCTTCTAAGGACTGCGCATGCGCATTACGGTGCCCGAGCACGAGTCGGGCCGGCTGAGCGAGGCCTGGCGGTTTTGCGTGGGCACGGGGCGATTCGAGCTCGCGCTGCGCCGCGACTACCAGGACTCCCTGGCCCTGATCCAGCGGGAGATCGGCTTCCGGCACATCCGCGGGCACGGCCTGCTCAGCGACGGTGTGGGCGTCTACCGGCCGTATGAGCACGAGGGCGCGCGCCATGTGCGCCATGCGTTTACCTATGTGGACCAGGTCATCGACGCCTATCTCGACCTCGGCATCGCGCCCTTCATCGAGCTCGGATTCATGCCCGCCGAGCTGGCGTCCGGCGACCAGACGATTTTTTGGTGGCGCGGCAACGTGACCCCGCCCCGGTCGTGGACCGAATGGGCCACGCTCGTGAAGGCGACGATCGGGCATCTGGTCGACCGATACGGGCTCGAGCAGGTGCGCACCTGGCCCATCGAGGTGTGGAACGAGCCCAACCTGAAGGAGTTCTGGGCGGGCGCGGACGAAGACGCCTACCACCGGATGTATGAGGTGACGGCGCACGCGGTGAAGGAGGTCGACGCATCGCTTCAGGTGGGCGGGCCGGCCATCTCGCCGGGATCGGACGAGTGGATGGTGCGCTTCGCCGACTTCGTGGTGGGCAGGCAAGTGCCGGTCGACTTCGTGAGCCGGCACGCCTACACGTCCGGCCCGGCGCAGCCGGTGCCGTTTGGATCGCACCAAACCCTCGCGCCCGCAACGGATCTGCTCGCCCAGTTTGCCCTGCCGCGCGAGCAGTTGCGCGGCACGCAGCTCGAGGGCGTGCCGGTGCACATCACCGAGTTCAACTCGTCGTACCGGCCCGACAATCCCATCCACGACACGGCTTTCCACGCGCGCTATCTCGCGCCGGTCGTGGCGTCGGGAGGCGACCTGTGCGACTCCTTCTCGTACTGGACGTTCAGCGACATGTTCGAGGAGATGGGCGTGCCGACCGCGCTGTTTCACGGCGGGTTCGGCCTGCTGACCCACCGCCAGATCAAAAAGCCGACCTATCACCTGTACGCGTTCATGGCGCGGATGGGCGGCCTTCTCCTGGCGCGCGGTCCTTCCTACCTGGTCACGCGCTTTGCCGACGGGCGGGTGACCGTGCTGGCGTGGGGCGATGTCCAGTTGTCGATCCCCGTTGCGGGGCAAGGGAAATCGGCGTTCGTGCTGCGCTCGTCGGTCAGCGAGGAGGAAGGCAACGCCTGGGCCGCGTGGAAGGAGATGGGCCACCCGGCCTCGCCCAGCAGGCGCCAGCTCGACGCGCTGCGCGAGGTGGCCGAGCCGGTGCGCCGGCACTCGCGCCTGCCCGTCGAGGACGGGCGGGTATCGCTTGACCTCACGCTAGGCCCGCACGAGGTGACGCTGGTCGAGATCACAGGGGTCGTCGACGAGACGCCGCCGTGGTGGGACGAGAGCCGGCTGCTGGGATGATCAGTATGCGCAGACAGTCCGGCTCCGGCTCCGGCTTCGGCGACGGTGTGCTCGCGCGGGCCTCCGCGCTCGTTTACACGCTGATCGTCGTCGAGCTCATGCTCCTGGTCGCGATGCTGCCGGGGATCGTGCCGCTGCTGCTGCTCGACCGCGACGTGAGCAACCTGCCGCTCGCGGCGCTGTGCGCCATCCCGGCCGGTCCGGCGCTATCGGCCGCGCTTTATGCGCTGCACCGCCGGAAGGCCGATCTCACTGAACTTAAACCGGCGAACGCTTACTGGCACGGGTACAAAATAAATGCCGTTGGGGTTTTGAAGTTGTGGGTCCCGCTTCTGGTGTGGCTGACCATCATCGGGGTCAACCTGAGCCATCGCGCCGAGGCAGGAGTCCCGGTGTGGTGGGCGGTGCTACTGGGGATCATCGGGCTCGTCGCGGCTGTGTGGGGTTTGAACGCCGTGGTGATCACATCGCTGTTTTCCTTCAGAGCGAGGGACGTGGCTCGGCTCGCCCTGCATTTCCTGTGGCGCACCGCCGTCGGGGTGGTGTGCCTGCTGATCGTGGCCGCTGCGGTGGCGGCCCTGCTCACCGAGGCGGTGCTGGCGCTGCTGGGCGCGGTGTTCGCGCTGGGGCTGCTGCGCGTGTGCCAGTCGATGATCGCGTTGACACAGAAGGAGTTCACGGCTTGAAGGTGTGGTTTGGCGGGGATTACAACCCGGAGCAATGGCCAAAAGACGTCTGGGATCAGGACTATCGGCTCTTCGATGAGGCGCGCATCGACACGTTGACAGTGGGCGTGTTCAGCTGGACGCTCACCCAGCCCGCGCCCGATGTCTACGACTTCACCACGCTCGACGAGATCGTGGAGCGGGCGGGCGCCGAGCGCCGCAACATCTGCCTGGCAACGGGGACGGGCGCGCACCCGGCCTGGATGGCGCGGGCCTATCCGGAGGTGACGCGGGTCGACTTCGAGGGCCGCAAACATCGGTATGGCCAGCGGCACAACTCATGCCCGAGCTCGCCCGCGTTTCGCCGGTTCTCGGCGGAGGTCGCCCGGCGCATCGCGCGGCGCTACGCCGGTAACGAGTCGGTAGTGGCTTGGCACGTGGGCAACGAGTTTGGCGGTGCTTGCTATTGCGACCTGTGCGCGGCCGGGTTCCGGGATTGGCTGCGGCACCGATACTCCAGTTTGGACGGTCTGAACGAGGCTTGGAATACTCGATTCTGGTCGCACACGTTCACCGACTGGGACGAGATCGAGCCGCCGTCGGCGCTGACCGAGCACTGGCGCGGGCCCGACCACACGGCGTTTCAAGGCATCACCTTGGACTATCTGCGCTTCATGTCCGACGCGATGCTGCAAAACTTCGTGGACGAGAAGGCGGCCATCCGCGAGTCCGATCCCGACACTCCAATCACGACCAATTTCATGGGGATGTACCGGCCGATCGACTACCACCGGTGGGCTGCGCACCTGGATTTCGCGTCGTGGGACAACTACCCGCCCGACGACAAGTCGCCGGAGCGGATGGCGCTCGCGCACGACCTGATGCGCGGGCTCAAGGGCGGGCAACCGTTCTGGCTGATGGAACAGACGCCGAGCTACACCGCCAGCCGCGACGTCAACCCGCTCAAGCGGCCGGGCCTGATGGGGCTGTGGAGCTGGCAGGCCGTGGCGCACGGGGCCGACGCGGTGCTGTTCTTCCAGATGCGGGCGTCGCGCGGGGCGTGCGAGAAATACCATGGCGCGGTCATCGGGCACGCGGGCCGGTCCGATACGCGCGTGTTCCAAGAGGTGGCGGCGTTGGGGGCTTCGCTTGAGCGGCTGGGCGGCGTCACGCTCGGCGCGCGCACCCCGGCGCGGGTCGCGCTGCTGTTCGACTGGGACAGCTGGTGGGCGCTGGAGCTGTCGGACGGGCCTTCGCGATTGGTGCGCTACCAGCAGGTCGTGGTCTCCTACTACAAAGCGCTTTGGGAGGCGGGCGCCGACGTCGACGTGGTGCCGGTGACCGCGGATCTGTCGCGTTACGACGTCGTGGTCGCGCCGGTGCTGCACATGCTCAAGGGCGACCTGGCGCAGCGGCTCGAGGCCGTGGCACAGCGCGGCGGGACGGTCCTGACGACGTTCCTGTCGGGGCGGGTGGACGAAAACGACAACGCCTTCCTGATGGACGCGCCGGGGCCGCTCGGGGCGTTGATGGGCGTGCGGGTCGACGAATGGGACGCGCGCGGGCCCGAGTTCGTCAACCCCGTGCTGCTGGACAGTTCTCTTGAGGTGCCGGCGACTTTGCTGTTCGAGCTCGTGATCCCGCAGGGCGCCACGGTTGTCGGGACCTATCAGGCCGACTTCTACGCGGGCACGCCCGCGGTGACGCGCAACAGCTTTGGCGCGGGCGAAGGCTGGTATGTGGCCGCAGGGCTCGACCAAGCGGGCGTCGACTGGGTCGTGCGGCAGGTGCTCGACTGGCACAACCTGGCCGGACCCTACGCCGACGTGCCGGGGCTGGAGGCCGCCGCACGCGTCACCCCGGACGGCACACGGCTGCTGTTTGTGCTCAACCACAACACCGATCCGGTGGAGGTGCCGGCGCGCACGGCAGGGCTCGACCTGCTCTCCGGCGAGCAGATCGAGATTGGACAGACCATGCGCCTCGACCCCTTCGACGTCATGGTGCTGCGCGAGTGAGCCCCCTCGGCGGACGCCGGCTAAGACCGGCGCGCCGCTAGAGGTTGAGCTGGAAGTGGTGGGCGCTGATGGTCATGCGCTCGCGCATGTAGAAGCGGTGCGCGTCAAAGCGGTGCACGCCCGAGTCGAGGTCGAGCACGGTGCAGCCGGCCTCGCGGGCGCGCGAGGTGAGCTCGGCCAGCAAAGCCTTGCCCACGCCCGTGCTGCGCGCGTCGTCGGCCGTCACCAGGTCGTCGATGTAGAGCTTGCGCACCGTCGCGGTCGTGGCGATGAGGCGCCAGCCGGCGACGCCGACGCACCGGCCCGACTCGTCGAAGGCCGCGGTGAAACGGTAGCCCTGCGGGTGGCCCTCGGCGTAGATGTCGCGCAGCGACTGCGGGGTCAGCGCGGGCCGCAACTGGATGAGCACGGCAAGCACGTCGGTCTCGAGGCGCGGATCCTCCGGGCCGATGTCGATCAGATTCACCCGTACCACCCTAACGTCCCCGGCGGGTGCGAGAAACTCGGTTGCATCGTGGGCATGCCGCAGTCCGGCCATGCCGCCCACGAGCTGCCCGATGACTGGCGTCCCGCACGGGAGCTCGTCATCGAGCAGCTGGTCCCCTGCTGAAGAAGGGGTGATCTGATCTCACAGCCGGATCAGGTGGAATTTTCCTCCGGGCCGATGGCGGCGGCGTTGGCGATCAGGGGTTTCTTGCCGCCGTTGCCGGCCGACACGAAGCGCCCGTTGACCACGGCATGCAACGCCACCGGTGTGGGGTCTGGGACGTACAGCAGCCTGTTGGGGGATTTGATGCCCGGATCGATGACATAGCCGGCGCTGGCGTTGCCGACCAGCGTGTCGCGGATGGCGGCCGGGCTCGCGGTCGAGTCGGCCTGCAACCGCAGTGCGCGACCGCCAGGCTGGCCGGCACTAACGCGCTGGCCAAGGCGAGGGCCAGCCCGGCCGCGGTGGCGAGGAGTCGAGATCGCATATGAACGCTTCCTTTCGACGCGATTGTTGACAACTCTCGATTTCCGGTTGGCGGACAACCAAAATCCGCCGTATTGAAACCAAATACGGGCGAGCTGGCAGGTCAAGTGAGGGAACTAAATATTCACGTTAAATTGGACAATTCACGTGGGTGTGTCTCACGGCCGGATCAGGTCAAACTCCTCCGACGGTCCGATCGAGTTGCTGTTGGCGATCAGGGGCTTCTTTCCGTTGTCCCCGGTAGACACGAAGTGCCCGTTGTTAAAAGCCAACAGACTGATGCTGCCGTTGGGGTTGTTGACCATCTTGAACTTCTCCTCCGGCCCGATCGTGTCGGACCTGGCGATCAGTGGCAGTTCGCCTCGGTGTCCGTGCCAGACGATGCGCCAATTGGCGTGCGACCGCAACGAGTGGTAGCCGTCGGCGGTGTCGATGAGATCAAACGTCTGCCACTTGCCAATCGAGTCGGCGTTGGCGATCAGCGGTGACCGGCCCGCGTCATCGGCTGTCACGAAGTGCCCGCTGAGGCGGGCGCGCAGGGCTATGGGCGTGTCGGCGGGGACGGAGGGCAATCCCGCGCTGCGATACACGTGGCCGATCGTGGCGCCGTGGCGCCCGGCCGTGGCGTGGGCGTCCACGCCACGGATCTCCCCGATCGCGGGTGCGGCCGTCGCCTGTCCCGCTCCACCGGTCACGATCATGGCCACTACGGCGGCAATCGCCCAACTCATGCGTGTCATGCTGCTCAGCGTAGGTCGATACATCGACATGTGTCACGGTGTCGGTCTTGGGTGCGGGCTAAAATGCCGCGGTGGTACCCGACATCATCGCGCCGCGGCTGGCCGTGCTCTTCTGCGGGATCAATCCGGGGCTCATGTCGGCGGCGACGGGCCACCATTTCGCCCGCCCCGGCAACCGTTTCTGGCCGGCGTTACATCGCAGCGGCTTCACCCCGGAGCAGTGGAGTCCAGGGGATCAGGGCGGGCTCGTCGCGTACAAAATAGGAATTACGAATGTTGTAAAACGACCCACTGCACGAGCCCACGAACTGGGCCGCGACGAATTCATCGCCGGCGGCCGCGCCCTTGAGCGCAAGGTGCGCCGATTCCGGCCCGACTGGCTGGCCGTCCTGGGCGTCGGCGCCTATCGCATCGCCTTCGCCCGGCCCGGCGCCGTCGTGGGCGAGCAACCGGACACGATCGGCGCCACGCGGGTCTGGTTGCTGCCCAACCCGAGCGGCCTCAACGCGCACTATACGCTGCCCAAACTCGTCGCCGAGTTTGAGGCGCTGCGGCGGGCGGCGCGACTCTGAGGATTTCTTCCCAGGCGCGATCAACCTTTCACCTACCCCTGTCGTCTTTGTTTGCCGACGAAAGGAGCGCCCATGTTTTGGAGCCGACGAAGCTTCGACGGGCTGGACACCCTGGTCGCGGAGCGGGGCGACGCCCTACTCGCGACGGCGGTGCTGCTCACCGGAAGCCGGGCGGCGGGCGAAGACCTGCTACAGGCGGCCCTCGAACGGTTGATGCGGTCGTGGAGCCGGGTGCGCGGTGACAGTCCGGCCGGCTGGGAGCAATACCTGCGCAAGAGCATGTACCACCTGGCGATCGACCAGTGGCGCAGCCGGCGCCGCCGCCCGGAGGTGTTCCTCGCCTACGAACCGCCGGACCTGCCGGACGCCACCGCGGCGCTCGACCTGCGCGACGCGCTGAGCCGGGCGCTGGCCCAACTCCCGCCCAGGCAGCGTGCCGTGCTGGTGCTGCGCTACTGGGAGCAGCTCAGCGAGGCGGAGACCGCCGAACGGCTCGGCTGCTCACTGGGCACCGTGAAATCCACCGCCTCGCGCGGTCTGGCCCGGCTTCGCGAGCTGACGGCCGCCACCACCTGGGACATGGACTCTGCCACCACGATGAACGGAGCAAGGCGATGAGCGACACCGAGCTGGAAGAGCGTTTGACGGAAGGCATGCACCGCATGGTCGGCGGGGTGCATCTCACCGGGGAGGTCCTCGACCGGGCCAAGCGCCGCCATCAGCGGCGGGCCGTGATTGTGCGCACCGGGTACGGGCTGGGCATCGCCGGGCTCGCGGGCGTCCTGGCGGTCGGGCTCCTGCCCGGCGGTGGCGCAGTGCCACCCGGTGGGGGAGACGCACCGTCGGCGGTGCAGGTGCAGCCCGCCAAGTTGCGGCTGGCCAACGCGGCCGTGGCCAGTGACAACATCAGCTACCGCATGCGGCTTGAGGAGCGTGCTGCCGGGGGAAGGGTCATGGCCACGTATGAGGGTGCGTTCGACCCGAAGACCGCCACCGGTTACCTCCGCAGCCCGCAGGATGACTCGGTCGCGACCGAGCTGCTCATCGAGGGCACCAGATACACCGGCGGCGAACCGCCGCTCGGCCCGCTGCCGCCCGACAAGGGCCCGGGCGAGACTTACGGCCGCTACGCCGAATACCCCGGCAAATACGACCGGCTGTCGCTCTACGGCGATTCCAACTCCGTGCTGGGCTCCGCGGCGCCCGATCCAGCGGCGCTGTTCCAAGCCTTGAGGGACGCCAACGCCACGGTCACCGAGAATCCCGACGGTACTTTGCATTTTGAGTACGCGTCGCAGTCCACGGACGGTGTCAGTTCCAGCACCACGGCGGGCGACGTCACGCTCAACGCCGACGGGCGGATCGCGAAGGTGGCGCTCACGGTGAACTGGCGGTCCACGGCGAAGGGCCGGCTCGACCAGGGCACATACACCGCGGTGCTCGAGCTGTCCGACTACGGCCTTGAGGTCAAGGTGCAGCGCCCGGCCGACGTCGTCCCGTTCCGGTGATCGATATGCGGCTCAAGGGAACACTTGCGGTCACGGTGGCGATGGCGGCCTGTGCCGTCCTGTCAGGCACCGTGGCCGCCGGGCCGGGATCGGCGGCGGCTCCGGTCGCCGCGGCGCGGCCCGGCCAATGGGTCACGCTCGTGACGGGGGATCGGGTGCTGGTGCGCCAGGGCGGCGGCGAGCAGGCGATCACGATCAGACCGGCCAAGGGCCGCGAAAGCCTGTCGTTTCACCGCTTTGAGCGCAAGGGTGACATGTTCGTGGTCCCAGTGGACGCGGAGCCGATGATGGCGGCCGGCAAACTGGACCGCGCGCTGTTCAACGTCTCGAAGCTGCTCGAGCTGGGCTACGGCGACAAGGCGCGCAACGACATCCCGCTGATCGTGGTCGGGGCCACCGGCTCCGGCGCACGGTTGGCTCGAGAGCTGCCCAGCCTGCGCGGCCAGGCGGTCCGGGCGGACAAGGGCACGGCCGGCAAGCTGTGGGACTCGTTGCGCGGCAAAGCTTCCCGGGTCGTGCTGGACGGCCAGGTGCGCGCGAGCCTGGAGCAGAGCGTGCCGCACATCGGCGCGCCCGCGGCCTGGCAGGCCGGGCACACCGGGCAGGGCGTGACCGTGGCCGTGCTGGACACCGGTATCGACGCCACCCATCCGGAGCTGGCCGACGCGGTCGTCAATTCGGCCGACTTCACGCGCAGCGAGAGCGGCGCGGCGGACGTGCGCGGGCACGGCACGCACGTGGCGTCCATCATCACCGGCGCCCGGGGTGTCGCTCCCGCGGCCAGACTGCTCAACGGCAAGGTGCTCAACGACTCCGGCGGCGGCTACCTGTCGGACATCATCGCCGGCATGGAATGGGCGGTAGCCGAGGGCGCCGACATCGTCAACATGAGCCTCGGCACACGGTCCGAAAGCGACGGGACGGACCTCTTGGACCAGACGGTGAACCGGCTCAGCGCGGAGTCCGACACGCTGTTTGTGGTGTCGGCGGGCAATTCCGGGCCGGGGACGGGGACGCTGACGAGCCCCGGTGCGGCCGACGCCGCGCTGACCGTGGGCGCGGTGTCCAAACAGGACGCGCTGGCGGAGTTTTCCAGTCGCGGGCCCCGGGCCGGCGACCGGGCCGTCAAGCCCGACATCACCGCGCCGGGCGTCGACATCAGCGCCGTCGGGGGCACACTTTCCGGCACGTCGATGGCCGCACCGCACGTCGCCGGCGCCGCCGCGATCCTGGCCGGGCAGCGGCCCGAGCTGGGCGGCGAGGAGCTCAAGGCACTCCTGATGGGCACGGCCAAGCCACACGGCGACCTGACCGTCTACCAGCAGGGCGCGGGACGCGTGGATGTCGCGCGCGCCACCGGGCAGGGCACCTTCGCCATGCCCGCGAGCGTGAGCAACGGCATCGCCCGCTGGCCGCACGAGGACGACGCGCCGATCGAAAGCGTGCTCACCTACCGGAACGTGGCCGACAGCCCGGTCACCCTCGACCTGGCGGTCGACGTGCGCGGGCCGTCCGGCGCGGCCGCGCCCGCCGGAATGTTCAAAGTGGACACTGTGCGGGTCACGATCCCGGCCGGGGGCAACGCCTCTGTGCGCCTCACGACCAACACGTCGGTGCCGGCGCCGGATGGGCTCTATGGCGGGACCCTCGTCGCGACCGGCGCGGACGGCCACACGGCGGCGCGCGTGCCGGTCGGCTTGTTTCGCGAGCCGGAAAGCTACAACGTGACGATGAAGTATCTGGACCACAACGGTCAGCCGACGGCGCAATATTGGACCACGCTGCTCGACATCGCCAATCCCGAGGCATACTACCCGTTCGACGCCTCCGGCACCGTGGTCGCGCGCCTGCCCAGGGGGCAATACTTCCTGACCTCCCAGATCCAGACGCCCGACCCCACGCAGGAGGCGGGCTTCCTCGCCACGATGGTGCACGAGCCCACGTTGGACGTGACCCGTGACGTGGAGTTCACGTTCGACGCCAGGGACGGCAAGCGATTCGGCGCCACCGTGGACCGGGCGGCGTCACGGCGGATCGAGACGTGGGTGGGTTCGGGTCGCACGGTCGATTGGGGCTTCGCCAGCGACAGCTATTCGGGCTGGGGCATGGACTTCTTCCACGTGCGTCCGTCGACCACGACCGCACCGGAGGACCAGTTCGAATTCCGGGTCAGGACCACCCTGGGCGAGCCCGGCGGCACACCCTATGTCTACAACATCCAGTGGTCCCAGCACGGGCGGATCCCCACCGAGCTGATGCCACGCATCCGGGACCGGGAGCTGGCCACCGTCTACACGCACCTGTCGGCGATCAGTCCGGATAGGATGGTCGGCAAGCTGAACCCGATCAAACGGTTCACGGCGCCGGTCAGACTCACCGAGTACTACACCCCTGGTGTCGCCTGGTACGGCGAGTGGGATCAGTTCGGCGCCGACCCGGAATGGCCCGATCTCGCCATGTTTTCGGAGCCGCGCACCTTCCGGCTCGGCAGGCCCACGACCGAGCGGTGGTTCGCCGCCGTCTTCGGCCCGGCCTTTTCGGCGGGGCAGACATGGGTGGGCCGCAGGGAAAACACGATCACCGTGGACGTGCCGACCTACGTCGACCAGGCGCCCGACCACTACGGCGGCGGGGCCGTGGACACCGCCAGGACCACCCTCTATCGCAACGGTCAGAAGATAGGGGAGACCGACCAGTCCGGCTCCGGCTTCTTCGACGTCCCGGCCGATCCGGCAACCTATCGGCTCGAGGTCGAGTCGGCACGGTCCATATCGGACCTGTCCGGCCGGATAAGCTCGGCGTGGACTTTCCGGTCCGAGCATGTGGTCGCGCCGGATCCGAAGGCGCCTGCTCTGCCTTTGCCATTTATGGCGGTACGCTTCGCGCCTGAGCTGGACGACAATAACCGAGCACCCTCCGGATGCCGATTCTCCTTCCCGG
>JBIOYB010000521.1:0-2447 GCA_044869915.1 Allorhizocola sp. | reverse complement strand
GTCGGATGCCTTCATCGAGCCCGGGAACGATCCGTCAGCGGTCACCAGCGGCGCGGGCAACTGGTCCTCCAGCACGCCAGGACGCACCTGGACGATTATCGACTGGTGGTCGGTCGCGCCCGGCTGGAAGGTCTTGCCCTCGATCGCGGCCTTCACATAGAACAGCGCGTACTTGGCGTACAGGTCAGCCGGCTGAGAGACAGTGGCGTCGATCTCGCCCGCGGCGATCGCTTTGAGCTCCTGCGGGATCCCGTCGTTGGAGATGATGAAGACATGCTTGGGATCGCTGGGCGGTACCAGCATGCCCTTCTGCTTGAGCACCTGAAGGGTCGGTGCCAGGAAGACGCCACCGGCCTGCATGTAGATGCCCTTCAGATCGGGGTTGGCGGCGATGGTGGTCTGCAGTTTGTTGGCGGCGATGTCGCCCTTCCAGTCGGTGGCCAGGCCGAACACCTGGATGTTGGGGAACTTGGCCTTCATGCATTCGTTGAACGCCTCGGTCCGGTCACGGCCGTTGATCGACGCGAGGTCGCCCTGGAGCATGGCGACCTTGCCGGTACCGCCTAGCCTCTGTCCCAGGAATTCGCAGGCCTTGGTGCCGTAGGCACGGTTGTCAGCCCGCACGACCATGTACACGTCGCCGGCGTCGGGACGGGTGTCCACGGTTACCACCGGAATCTTCTTGCTCTTGAGCTGGGACAGGGTCGGCGCAATGGCGGCGGTGTCCTGCGGGGCCATCACCACGCCCTTGACGCCCTGACTGGTCAGCGCTTGGACGTTGGCGGTCAGCTTGGCGACGTCGTTCTCGGAGTTGGTCGTCTTAAGCTCCAGCCCGAGTGCGCCGGCCTGCTCCGGCACGTACTTGATGTAGGAGTTCCAGAAGTCGGAGTCAGAACGCGGGTAGTCGACGCCGGCCAACGGTTTGCCGCCGTCGGGGCTAGACGTGCTCGGCGTACCGCTGTTACAGCCGGTCACGGCTAGGGCCACGGCGGCGAGGACCGCCGGGACAATGGACTTGATCCTCATAACGGGCTCCTGATCTCAAGGGGTGGGATGGGATTAGGAAGGTGCTATGGCGGGACGAACTCGCAACCCGGCCATCCCGCCGTCCACCGCGAGTGCGGTGCCGGTGATGGCCGAGGCGTGTGGACTGGCCAGGTAAGCGATCGCCGAGGCGACCTCGACGGCCGTGGCCAGGCGGCCGTTGGGCTGGCGGGCGGCGAGGGCGGCGCGTTCGGCGCCTGGATCCTCGGCCGCGGCGAGCAGCCGGTCCACCCACGGGGTGGCGACGGTGCCCGGGTTGACGCAGTTGACGCGTATGCCTTCGCGGACGTAGTCGGCGGCCATCGCCTGGGTGAGCGCGAGCACCGCACCTTTTGTCGCGGAGTAGAGAGCTCGTCGGGGCAGACCGGCGGTGGCGGCGATCGAGCACGTGTTGACGATCGCCGGTGCGGTCGACCGGCGCAGGTGCGGCAGCGCGGCACGGGTGACCCGGACCAGGCCGAAGACGTTGACGTCGAAGACCTGGTGCCATCGGTCGTCCGGGTTGTCTTCGACGGTGCCCTGCGCGCCGATCCCCGCGTTGTTGATGAGGATGTCCAGGCGCCCGAATGCCTTGACCACATTGGACACCGCTGATTGGACGGAGGCATCGTCACGGATGTCGGCGCGCAAACCCAGCAGCGGGGCGGGTACGTCCGGGTTCAGGTCCAGGCAGGCCACCTGGGCGCCACGCTCGGCGAACAGTTTGGCCGCTGCCAGCCCGATGCCGGATGATCCGCCGGTCACCAGGACCGCGAGACCGTCGAGATCGCTCATCGCCAGACGCTGCCTTCCGGGTATGCGTAAGCCGCCAGGGTTTCCGGCCGGATCCGGGCCGACATCCCTGGCTCGGCCGGGGCAAGATACTTTCCGTCTTTGATGCGCACGGGGTCGGTGAAGTGCTCGTGCAGGTGATCGACGTATTCGATGACACGTCCGTCGCTCGAACCGGATACCGCGACAAAGTCGAACATGGACAGGTGCTGCACGACCTCGCACAGGCCGACCCCGCCGGCGTGCGGACACACCGGGACGCCGAAATGGGCCGCGAGCAGCAGGATCGCCACGTTCTCGGTGACACCGCCGACCCGGCACGCATCCAGCTGCAGAATGTCGATCGCCCCGGCGGCCAGGAACTGTTTGAACATGACCCGGTTGTGGGTGTGCTCGCCGGTAGCCACCTTCACCGGCGCCACCGCCCGCCGGATCGCGGCGTGCCCGAGGATGTCGTCCGGGGAGGTCGGCTCCTCGATCCACCACGGATCGAACGCCGACAGCCGCCCCGTCCAGTCGATCGCCTCTTCGACGTCCCACCGCTGGTTCGCGTCGACCGCGATACGGATGGCGGGCCCGACCGCTTCGCGGGCCAGCCCCATCCGCCGGATGTCGGCCTCAAGGTCGGCGCC
>JBIOYB010000520.1:0-39089 GCA_044869915.1 Allorhizocola sp. | reverse complement strand
CCGACCTTGCCCACGAACCGCACGGCGTAGATGCGTTCACCCTTGCCGAGCCCGCCGACCTCGCCCACCTGCTTGAGCGATCCGCCCTCCTTCTGCAGCGTGTAAACCGCGGACGACGTCGCGCTGGTCTCCGTGTCGGTTGTCGCGACCCGCAGCACGCCGTCGAATTCGCTCATCGAGTACTGGTTGAGCAGCCACCCCGGCACGCTCCCGCTCGCGACATACGTCGGCTTGGGGGTCGTCACGTCGTACTGATAAAAATCGGTTTTGGCCTTGAACTGACGCGAGTTCCACGTGTCGGTCCGCCACATCCGCCAACGCTGGTCGTTGGCGACATATAGGTTGGGGCCGCTGCCGTAAACGGTGTCGCCGTCGGCCATCAGCACGACCGGCTCGCCCTCTGTCAGTGTCGGCGCGCCCAGGTCGAAGCTCAGCAGCGTGACCATTGACGCGCCGCTGAACTCGTCGGGCCGGCTGATTTCGCTGCAGTCGATCGGCTTCGACTGTCCATTCACGACAACGTCCGGCAGCCAGTCCTCGATCGGCGCCTTGTCGATCGCCTCCCGGTTGGCCTGCTCCATCCGTTCCGGCGTGGATTTGCTTTCCCACTTCGGGAAGGCGATCGTGGGCGTGCTCGCCACCACGACCCGCACCATCGTGCCGACCTGCCGCGCGTCGATGAACCTTCCATCGATCTTGTACTCGCCGACGACCTTCGGCACTCCGCCGATGTCAAAGAGCTGCAGCTGCGTGGCGCCACCGCGGAACGGCATCATCCGCGACGGCCCGTCCAGGTAAACCTGCCCGTAGTCGTTGCTGAGCACCAGGACCCGGTTGCCATTCATGAGGATTTGGTACGCGTTCTGAGCCACCGGCAGCCGATGCGTCTCCCGTCGGCTGGCGGCGTCGATGACGTGCAGCGAACCCCCGTTGACCACCACGATCCGCTTGCCGTCCGTCTTCACCAGGTCGGGCTCGTCCACGCCCTTTTCGTGTGTGTTGGTGCCTGAATAGTCCGACTGCTGCGCTCCGCCGCCGGCCTTCGCCCCGGCTTGCGGCGGCGCCGCGCCCGCAGCCCCATCCGCCCGGGCCATCTCGGGCATGGCGAGCCTCACATCCCCGTTCATGCCGAAGCCGTATGGCCCGACGCTCGCCTTGGCGGCCTGGCGCACGGACGCCAGCAGTTCGTCGCACGACACGTAGGAAACCAGCTTTAGCGCCGGGACCGCGGTCACCGGCGCGCCATTCTTCGCGGTGCAGCCCACCAGGGTCAACGCCAGCATGGGCGCCGTCAGCAGGGCAAAGGCACGTCTCATACGGCCTTGGACGTGGATCAGCGTGGGCTGGTTGCGCCCAACAAAACGCCCGGCTCCGGCCAACAAAAACGCCGGCTGCGCCCAACAAAAACCGGGTTGCGCCTAATAGAAACCAGATCGCGTCGGACAAAACCCAGCTGTGTCTGACAAACCACGGCTGTGCCCGACAAACCACGGTTGCGCCGGACAAAACCCTCAGTCAGTCACCGAGCCGGGAAAGCACGATCATGCTCCGTGTCGACGTCACGAACGGCTCGGCGCGCAGCCGCTCCAGCACCTGTTCCAGGTGTTGCATGTCGGCGGCACGCAGGTGCACAAGCGCGTCGGCCTCACCGGACACCGTGTATGCCCCGACCACCTCGGGGTGGCGCCGGGTGGCCATCGTGATCTGCGCCGGTGTCGTCCGGCCGGTGCAGAACAGCTCGACGAACGCCTCGGTGGTCCATCCGACGGCCTTGGGGTCGACCACGGCCGTGAACCCTTTGATCACGCCGACCGACCTGAGCCGGTCGACGCGCCGCTTCACCGCGGGCGCGGACAGCGACACCGCCTGCCCGATCTCGGCATAGGTGGTGCGCGCGTCGCTCACCAACGCGGCGATGATGCGCTGGTCGACAACATCAAGCTGCACCAGGAGAGGATACCCACGCGTCCAGCGCGAACCTGGGCGCGCAGCGCTTACGAAGCCAGGGTGGTCAGCTCGCTCACCAGCACGTTGGACAGGATCGGCCCGTCCATCCGGACCTGGCGCAGATACCACTTCTGCTGCGGTGTGCGATTTTGCGTGAACTGCCAGTTGCCGCGCGGGCTGATCACCTGTCCCACGTGGGAGATCTCGGTGTTGACCCGCTGCGGGGTCACGCTCTCGTCGCCGACCAGGGCGATCGCCCGTTCGAGCACGAACGCCGCGTCGTAGGCCGCCACCGCGTAGGCCGTGGGCGACCGCGAGTATTCGCTCTGGAATTCGGACGAGAAGGTGCGGTTGGCCTCGTTGGTGAGGTCGGACGCGTATTGCATGGCCGTGTAGAGCCCGCTGGCCCCGCTCAGCTGCTCCAGCGCGACGCCCTCGGCGACCTGACCGGGCGCGTAGACCGGGCGCCTGTTGCCCGCCTGCGCGAGCCCTTCCATGAATGGGATCAGGTAGGCGGGCGGGAAGTAGCAGAAGATGAACGACACGGAGCCGTTCATCGCGCTGTTGATCGCGTTGGAGAGGTGGCCGCGGGTGGGGTTGTTGGTGGGCGGCACCCACACGGGCGTGACGGCCTCGCCGAACCCGTGCGTGAAGCCCGACATCACGTCCGCGCCGAAGCTGTCCTGCAGGGCGACGAGCGCGACCCGGCCCTTGCCCCTCAGGTGCATGCCGATGGCACGGCCGGGCTCGTTGTTGAGATATGCCGTGCGCCAGATGTACACAGCGCTGGACATGTCGGACGAGGAGCCGTGCGCGGCGATCAGCGGGACCTGGCTCTTTTCGACCAGGTCGCGCACTGCCGGAAGCAGGTCGGGGTTGGCGATCCCCACCACCGCGGCCACGTTTTGCTTGTGCAGCTCCTGCAGCGCCTGGGTGCCCTGCTGCACGGAGTCGCCCTCGTCGACCGTGATCAGGTCGATCTGGTGCCCGGCGAAGCTGCCGCCGTGCTGCGAGAGGTAGAGCTTGAACCCGGTTTCCAGATCGGCGCCGATGCTCTTGTTGCTGCCCGTTGCGGGCACGAGCAGGCCGAGCCGGATCGTGCTCTTGGGGCTGTCGCTGGTGCTGGGTGCGCAGGCCGCCAGGCCACCGGTCGCGCCTGCGGCGCCAACGGCGGCGAGCATGCGCAGCAGACCGCGTCGATCAAGGCCGTCCATTGTGTTCCTCCCAGCCCCCAAGTGGCGCAGATTATGGCCACTGTGGCGTTCTACCGTGCTCAGCCGTTCGCGTCAATGGCGGAGTCCATCAGGTGGCGATCCACACGCTGCCGCTCAGTAGGATAGTGCGGTGACAGATCAGCAGCCCGAAGAGAAGACCGTTGTGGTGGTGGGACCCGATGGCCAGCCGGTCGGCGCGGTGAGTGACCGCGACGATGATCCCTCGCGCCTGATCGCGCAGCCCGCGAAGGTCATGCGGATCGGCACGATGATCAAGCAGTTGCTGGAGGAGGTTCGGGCCGCGCCGCTGGATGAGAAGGGGCGCGAGCGCCTGGTGGAGATCCACCGCCGGTCGATCCTGGAGCTCGAGGATGGGCTGGCTCCAGAGCTGCGCGACGAGCTCGAGCGGATCTCCATCGACTTCGCGGAGGGTGCGACGCCCAGCGAGGCCGAGCTGCGCATCGCGCATGCCCAGCTGGTGGGCTGGCTGGAGGGCCTGTTCCACGGCATCCAGGCCGCCCTTGTCGCGCAGCAGATGGCCGCCCGCATGCAGCTCGAGCAGATGCGCGGCCGTCCAGCACTGCCTCCTGGCCTCGGCGGCATCCCAGATCCGGGCGCGAAGTCGACGCCCGGACAGTACCTATAAAAATCTATAAAAGGTCTAACCAGCAGTTTTTAGCAGATTGTCCAGATAGACGGCGACACCATCGCGCTCGTTTGACAGGGTGACCTCGTCGGCGAGCGCCAGCAGGGCCGGGTGGGCGTTTTCCACCGCGACGCGCCGCCACCCGGCCCACTTGAACATCGGGATGTCGTTGGGCATGTCGCCAAACACCAGCACGTCCTCGGCCTTGATCCCCAGCTCGGCGGCCACGATCGCCAGGCCCGTCCCCTTGTCGACGTTGGGCGGGGTGATCTCGACCCAGCCCAGTCCGGAGTGCGTGACTTCGGCCACATCCGCCGGGATGACCTGCGCCGCGACCTCCAGCAGCGCATCCGTGTCAGGGCCGACCCGCACGAACGCCTTGATCACGTCGTGTGTGAGCGACATCTCCCGCGCCTGCACCTTCAGGTCGTCGGGGTAGGGCCAGTCGTCGACCTCGTCGCCCCACAGCGGCGCGCCCTCCTGGTCGAGCACCTCGAGCAGCAACCGGACCGGCCCGAGCCGAGCCTCCAATGTGGACACGATCCGGGCCACGATCGTGCCGGGCACCCGGGCATCGCGCAGCACCCGCGGCGCGCCCGCCCCGCGCAGGTCGAGCACCCGCCCGCCCTGCCCCAGCACGAGCAGGTCCGCGTGCGGCAAATCGGTGCGGCTCAACGACTCCAGCCGGGGCCCGCGCCCGGTGACGCCGACGATCGGTATGCCGGCATCCCGGACGCGCTCGAACACCGAATGGGTGAACGTGCTCACGGTCTCGTCCGACCTGACGATGGTGCCGTCCAGGTCGGTGGCGACCAGTTTAGGCAGGTTCAAGTACGTCACGCCCGCCCAGGAATGCTTGCAGCGCCTTGGGCACCTTGACCGACCCGTCGGGCTGCTGGTGCTGCTCCAGCAGCGCGACGATCATCCGCGTGGTGGCCAGCGTGCCGTTGAGCGTGGCGACCGTCTGCGGCCGGCCCTCGGCATCGCGATGGCGCACATTGAGCCGCCTCGCCTGGAACGTCGTGCAATTGGACGTCGAGGTGACCTCGCGATATTTGCCCTGCGACGGGATCCACGCCTCGCAGTCGTATTTCCTGGCCGCCGACGACCCCAGATCCCCGGCCGCCACGTCGATCACCCGGTAGGCGAGGTCGAGCTTGCCGAGCAGTTCCTCCTCGATCGCGAGCAGCCGCAGGTGCTCCTCCTGAGCCTGCTCGGGCGGGCAGAACGAGAACATCTCGACCTTGTCGAACTGGTGGACGCGGATGATGCCGCGGGTGTCCTTGCCGTAGCTGCCCGCCTCCCGGCGGAAGCAGCTCGACCAGCCCGCGTAGCGCATCGGCCCATTTAAATTCAAAATCTCATCTTTGTGGTACCCGGCTAGCGGCACCTCGCTCGTGCCCACCAGATAGAGATCGTCGGCGGGCAGGTGGTAGACCTCGCTGGCATGCGCCCCAAGGAATCCGGTGCCCTCCATCGTCTCCGGCTTGACGAGCACGGGCGGGATCATCGGCGTGAACCCGGCCTCCACCGCGATCGAGAGTCCAAATTGGAGCAAGCCGAGCTGCAACAGCGCGCCCTGCCCGGTCAGGTAGTAGAACCGCGCGCCCGAGACTTTGGCGCCGCGCTCCATGTCGATGGCCCGCAACGCCTCGCCCAACTCGAGATGATCCCTCGGGCTGTCGATCGCGGGCCGGTCGCCGACCTCACGCAGCACCACGTAGTCGTCCTCGCCACCGGCCGGCGCGCCGTCCTCCACGAGGTTGGGCACGGCCAGCTGCGCACGGCGCAGCGCCGTCTCGGCCTCACCGACCGCGGCCTCGGCCCGCTTCACCCGCTCGGCCAGCTCCTTGGTCTTGGCCAGCAGCGCGGCCTTTTCGTCGCCCGCCGCCTTGGGCACGAGCTTGCCCAGCTGCTTCTGCTCGGCGCGAAGCGCCTCGAAGGAGGACACCGCCGACCGCCTCGCCTCATCGGCGCTGAGCAGCTCGTCGACCGGCTCGACGGGCTCGCCGCGCTTGCGTTGGCTGGCTCGCAGTAAATCGGGGTCCTCACGGAGCAGACGCAGATCAATCACGTGCAAACTCTACCGTCAGGTGCCGCGAACCGGCTCCACAGTTACCGTCAGATCAACGGCGTCGCCCTCGAACTCGGCCTCCTCCTCGGCGGCCGCCACCGCAGGCTGCCGTCGTGGCGCGGGCTGAAGCAGCAGGGCCACCCCGAGAGCGATCACAGCGCCGAACGCGGCGTAGATGCCCCAGCTCAGCGAGTAGGCCGGCTCGGCCTGCAGCGCGATGCCGTAGGAGGCCTGGTCGTCATCGGAAGAGGTCAGCTGACTCGCGATCGCCCCGACCACCGCCAACAGCGATCCGCCCATGGCGATGCCGGCGACGCGCAAATTCCTCGTGCCCTCAGGATGATCTCCAAAAAAGACGAGTGCCGCGACCGTGACCAAGGCGACCAGCCCGACCACATAGGCGGTGCCCAGGGTGCCGAGGCTGAAGATCGTTACCGCGGGCGCCGTCGCCCCGCCACTCATGCTGATCGACAACCACTCGCCGAACAGCGAGGCGGCGCCGAGGGCCGCGCCGAGCACGGCCAGCGGCACCGCCAAGCTGCCGGTCTGCCAGTTGGGGCGGGTCAGCCTGTGTGGTTTGTGCATTCGACGAACGGGAGCGAAGTCCACCACGTCACCGGACATACACAAAAGCCTAACCGCCCAGTGGGGGTGGAGTCAGCCGCCGAGTAGGCCACCCAGCCCGCCGCCGGACTGCTGCTGCCCGCCCGCCGCGTGCCGCGGCTCCTCCGACGGCTGCACGACGACGAACCCCTGACCGGAGAAGCTCATCGTGAACGCCTCACCCGTCGAGCGGCCCAGCAACGTGCCCAGCCCGATCTGGTCGGCGCGGTGGTAGCCGGTCTGCAGGGAGGCGGACCAGCAGATCGCCGCCTGGGGATCGGCATAGGTCGGCGCGTCGACGGTCAGCACCACAGGCGTCCCCATGGTCGTGATGGCGATCCGCCCGTGCCCGGTGAACACGCAGTTGAACAGGCCGGCACTGGACAACATGCCCATGCCCTGAACCATTTTGATGTCATAGTTCAGCGTCGACTCGAAGGCGAGCACGTTGGTCCCGTTGACGCTCAACGCATCGCCCTGGGCGAGGTCGATGAGGTGCACGTCGGCCGCGCGGTCGGCGAGGAACACGTCGCCCTGGCCGGACACCTTCATCAGGGGCACGCCCTCGCCGGTCAGCTTGCTCTTGAGCCATTTCGCCGCGCCGCCGGAGCCCAGTGCCTGAAACTGGACGTTGCCCTGATAGGCAACCATCGAGCCGGTGCGGGCCATGGCCTCGCCGTTGAGCTCGATCTTCAACATCTTGGAGTTTTGCAGGGCAAAGCCTGGGGTGGTGGATTCCTTTTCCAAGTTCTCCGCTGCGAAAAGCGCACTCTGCATGGCGGATACCGTAGCGGGCGACCGCAAGCTAGTCCCAACCCAGTTCATGTAAACGATGGTCGGAGATGCCGAAGTGGTGCGCGATTTCGTGCACAACGGTCACCGCGACCTCGTCCACCACGTCTTCCTCCGTCTCGCAAATGCGTAACGTCGGATTGCGGTAGATCGTGATCCGATCGGGCAGGACCCCCGAATAGTCCCACCCGCGGTCGGTCAGCGCATGACCCTCGTAGAGCCCCAGCAGGTCCTCGCCCGGCGGCGGGTCGTCCTCCACCAGAATGACCACATTGGACATTACCTTCATCAATTCAGGCGGTACCTCGTCGAGCGCCTCGCCGACCAACTCCTCGAAGCGTTCCCGCGTCATGTCGACTGGCATGGATTCACGCTAGCTCGCCGCGCCGCCGGTCCCACAACCGCGCCGCCTCCCGGTCGGCGCAACGATGCCGCCCAGCCGACGCCTGCCCGGCTCACGCCAGCTCACCCCGTCGCAGCTTCCGCAGCCACGCCGCGGAATCCGCATAGTCCGCATCGGACAGTCCGGCCGGCGGTGGCACGGGCCGCTCGGGTTGGCCAGGTGGCACGGCTCGCTGGTATGACCCGAGGAAGCGCACCTCCGCGCAGATGCGCCGCAACCCCTGCAGCGCCTCGCCCACGCGCGCCTCGGCGACGTGCCCGGTGCACTCGAGGAAGAACACATAGCGCCCCAACCGCTCGCCCGTGGGGCGCGACTCGATCCGGGTCAGGTTGACCCCGCGCACGGCCAGCTCGGTGAGCACGGCCAGCAGCGCGCCCACCCGGTCGTGCGCGATCCAGATCGCCAGCGACGTGATGTCGTCGCCGGTCGGCGCGGGCGGGGGCGTGCCGGTGCGCGACAGCAGCACAAATCGGGTCACCGCGTCCGGATGGTCGGCGATCTTGTCGGCGAGCACCTTCAGGTGGAACCGCTCGACCGCGATCGGCGCGCAGATCGCGGCGTCGTTGACCCCCTCGGCCGCGCTCACCGCCGCCGCGCCGTTGGACATCACGTCGACGATGGTGGCGTCGGGCGCGTGCGATCGCAGCCACGACCGGCACTGGATCGACGCCTGCGGGTGCGCCGCGATCGACCTGATCCCCGGCAGGCTCACCTGGGTGCGCGCGGCGAGCACGAACTCCACCGGGATCACGACGTCCCGCGTGATCACCAACGGGTCGCCGTCGACCAGCTCATCGAGCGTCACGCCGATGGCTCCGCCGATCGAGTTTTCCCACGGGACGAGGGCCGCGTCGGCGTCGCCGGACCGGACCGCCTCCAGTGCTTCGGGCACGCTGCGCGCGGCCGTGCGGATCCCGCGCACGGCGGCCGGGATGGTCAGCAGGGCCTGCTCGGCGAACGTGCTCTCAGGCCCGAGGTAGACGAAGCGGGTGGGCGGCACACCAGGCATAACCGGACCCTAGCACTGAGCGGTTTTGCTCGTGCTAAAGCAACTGGCGGCGCTAGCAACCAGCGATGCTCTTGATCCCGGACGGGGCGTAGAGCCGAACCTCAGCCGTGCACACCTCGGTGCCCGCGACCACAAACTTGGCATTGTCGCGCGTCACGACCTGGACCGGATCGTTGCCGGACACTTCGACCACCGTGTATTGCCATGTGCCCGCGCACAGCGGGCCGGTGAGCGCCTTGCTCGGATTGATCGACGTGTTGGCCTTGACCGCCGAGATCACGTCTTCGGCCTTGACCCGTCCGGCGCACGGGGCCGTCGTGTACTCCGGGAAGGGGCTCGGCGACGGCGACGGGGAGGGCGAGCGTGAAGGGCTCTGGCGCGGCGTGAAGCCCGGCGGATAGGGCGGCGTCTCACTGGGCTCGGTCGCGCTCGGCGTCGGCAGTGGCCCGCCACGCTGCCGCAACTCGGGAGGCGTGCCGCACGCGGCCAGCAACAACACGACGGCGAGGGAAACGAAGGGCCGCATAGCCGGTAATGCTAATTACACAATCGCGAAAAAGGTGAGTGAGCCGACAACCTCGTCGTGCTGACGCAGCGGGGTCGCGATGGCGTCGAGCGTGCGGCTGCCTTCGGCGTTGCGCACCCGCAGGAGCCCACGGGCCAGGCGCCCGGAGCTGAGCGCGAGCAGCGGGGGGATCTGCTCGCGCTCGGAATCGCCAAGCTCGTTGCCGGCGGCGGTGAAGTCGATGAGAAAGAGCACCTCACGGTCCAGCACATGCTTGCCGACCAGCTCGAACGGCTGGCTCAGGCACAGCAGCCTGGCGCACGGTCCGGAGGCCGCGATGATGATCCCCTTGGCGTCGAGCACCAAGCAGGACTCCTCGGCCATGGAGACAGAGGCCGCCCACCGGTCGAGCGGGTCGGTCGCTTCTGTCTCCGCTGCGGACTGTGGCAAAGGGGACAGTGAAAGCTCGATGTGGGTCATCGTCCGCACACGTTACCCGTGTGGAGTTTCCTTGTCACCGGGTGTTGCTCCCTCCGCATACCACCGATAACCGTTGGCGTCGCCCCAGATTCCCGGGTTGCGAGCGACCTGTGACAGTTTGTCGGCGGTGGACGGTGAGATCCGCCGTCCGGTGGCGGCCAAGACCTTGTCGAGCTCGCGATAGGTGGTGACGACGCAGTCCTTCGGTAGCCCGTTGACGCTGATCGTGGCGTTGCCCACGAACGCCAGGACCGGGAAGACCTTGATGTCCTGCCCGATCGCGCCGGAGATCGCCTTCGCGATATGCTTGGCGTCTCTGCGCGCCTGGCTCACATAGGCTGGCCGCTTTCCGTTGATCTGCACGACGTCCCCGGCGATCAACACCCGGCTGCGACCGTGTTGCGCGAGTGAGACCGAGAAGATGCCGCCCGGTCCGATGGCGAGGAAGCCGGGTAGCGGCGTCGCTTTGCCATCAGAGACCATCGGCCTGAGGTTGGGCCAGTCGATGACGTGCCATTCCGATCCGAGCCGGGTCGCCGCACGCTCTTCGGCTGCTGCCATGCGTCTGACCAGCTGTTCTTCACGGATGCGTCTGGCCCATTGGGCAGCGGGGAGCCGCAAGGGCTCGCCAAACTGCGGGCGATAAGGGTATGTAGTCATTTGCCTGTCCTCCGGCGGTGCCACGCACTGAGTTAGGGTTCCCTTACCGTACGTGAGAATCCTCTAACTCTCCTATAGGGAGGGCAGGACACATCGGGAGAATGTACCTGAGTGAATAGATGAATGTCTGATTCACGCGACGTAGAGCCCGAGCACACGGCCGCTAGCGCCCCGCTTTAGCCGGAGTTTTCGCGGTCGGGGTGATCAATGGGTGATCATCAACGGAGGCTGAGCTGGCGCCCAAGCAGCCCCTGCTTGGCACGCCGCTCCTCGGCGGTCAGCGGCGCATCCGAGGCGACCGCCTCCGCATAGCGCTCGGCCACCGCGGCCAGCGGTTGCTCCCACTCGTCTGCCTCCGGCGCCGCGGGCAGGTCCCACACCGGCACGAGCAGGCTGTGCGCCCGGAACATCCCGGCGAAGCGGGTCTGCGACGACTCACGGGAGCCCAGCTTGAGCGTGCCGGCCGCGCTCAGGCGGGCCAACGCGTTGAGCGCCTTGTCCTCGGCGTCGGGCAGCACCCAGCGCACGTGCGCCTTGCCCGGCACGCGGCACCAGTATGCCGCGCGCGCCGAGCTCATCCGCGACGTCGGGAAGATCGATGAGTTGGCCGCCTCCAGCGAGGACGTCACCTGCTCGTCGCGCTCCTGATCGGCGTCCAGCCAGAACTCGAACCCGGTCTGCATGGCGATCTCGAGCGGCTCATTGACCAGGATGTCGCCCAGCCGCGGCCCCTCGCCCGGCAGCAGCGACATCGGCACCGGGTTGCCCGGCTCGGTCTCGAACGCCTTGAGCAGAGCCGCCGCCACGTCGCGATTGATGTCGCCGGAACGGTCGTTGCGCTGCAGCCCGAGGAACACACGACCGTCGGGTTTGGTCAGCGCGGGCCAGGCCATCGGCAGCACCGTCGCGAGCGTGATCTCGCGCGGGCCGAACTTGGCTTCGTATGGGGGATTGAGCCGCAGCGGCGCGGTCGCGGCGGGCACCAGCTCGCGCAGGGCGACCCACTCCGCCTCGTCGGCCAGGCCCGCGAACGGGCGCGCGACAAAGATGTCCTTGACCCTGGGTGCCTTGTCCCGGCTCTTCTTCCCCACGAGCGGTTAGCTTAGACGCCCACACTTGCCGGTCGAGCTCGGCCCGGCCGGCCCACCCGAAACGGCCCGCTTAGGAAAGCTCGGCCCACACCGACTGTCCGAGGCCGTCCTTGTCGACGCCCCAGCGGTCGGCGAGCGCCTCGACGATGGTCAGCCCGCGCCCGTCGGCCTCCTCGATGCCGGCGCTGCGGGGCCGGGGGAGCTGAGCGGCGCCGCCGTCGGTCACGCGCACCTCGACCGAGCGACCCTCTTCGGACGTGCGCAGGCGCCACGCGAGCCGGACCACCCCGCCCGGGAGGGGCTCGGCGTGCCGGATGGCGTTGGCGATCAACTCGCCTGCGACGGAAATCACATCCGCCAGCAGGGCCGGTGGGATGCTGCCCGAGAGTGCGGTGGCAAGCCGGTGCCGTGCCTGCCGGGCGCCGCGGGCATGATGGGGAACCACCACACACCAGGCGCTCTCTGCGACGGCCGTCGACACCTTTTATGCCTCCCCGACACCTAAGTCACCGCGTGGCAGGCGTACCTCTGCGACGGTACCTCCCCCATCCCGGGGACGTAAGGACACCCAACCGTTTTGTCGCTCAATAGTCTTTCGGACAAGGAATAGACCTAGACCGGCACCACCATACCTACGATCGTCGCCCGCTTCACCCTGCCAGAACCTTTGGAACGTGTTTGGCGTATTATCGGCCGATATGCCTATCCCCCGATCGGCGACCTGAAAGAACACGGTGCACCGGTCCGACCCCGCCCGCAAGATCACTGGAGCCGCGCCGGGGGAGTATTTGTGCGCGTTGGTGACCAGCTCGGTGAGCACGCTGGCGATGCTGAGCCGGTGCCCGAACGCGGGCGGCAGGCCCTCGCTCAGCTCCAGGCGCAGGCGCTTGCGCAGATCGAGCGGCAGCCCGGCGGCCGCGCGGCGCAGCGTGGACTCGAGGTCGAAGGGCGCCCGCTCGAAATTGATGGCGCTGACGGTCACGCTCGCGTCCAGGAGCCGGTCGACCATGCGCGCCAGCTCGTCGGCGCGTTGCCCGATGACGCGGGCCGACTCGCGGCGCTGGCGCTCGTCGAGCTGGTCCCAGTGATCACGCAGCGTGTCCGCGTACCCCTTGATTACCGTCACCGGCGTGCGCAGCTCGTGCGATGTTACGGCGATGAACAGCTCGGTGTCGTCGGCCGGGCTCGGTTCGGGCGCCCGCTCCAGCCCGGTGGCCCGATAGAGGAGCCCGACCGTGGCCGCGACCAGCTTCATGACCGCCGTCAGGTCCTGGTCGATCTCGCGGTCGACGTCGTAGAACGCTCCGATGAGGACGGTCAGGCGGCCGTCCAGATATACCGGATGGACCAGGGCCCAGCGCGCCTTGCGATCCACCAGCTGCGTGACCGCCAGCGGCTCGAGCAGCTCCACCTCCACCCGGTAGGGCGGTGGCTCGGGCCGGGCCAGCGTGCTGATCGACTCGGGCTGCACCGGCCGGCCCAGCGCCCACTGCGCGATGCCGGTGGCGGCGATGATCCGTCCGGTGGTCGGGGCGGCGGCGGTCCCGGGCTCGGTCTTGATGTCCGGGTCGATCTGGCACACGGACATGCCCACCGAGCCGAGGGCCCGCTCGCCGAGCCGCAGGATCCGGTCCAGGACGGCCCGGTCCCGGTGAGCATCGTTGATCAGTGCGGTGAGGCTGAAGATCAGCTCCCGATAGGCAATGCTCACAGTGCGGAAGTCTTACATTTGAGCGCCGAGGATAGCTACCACCTCTTTGGGCCGATCTGTGATGATCCCGTCGACCCCGAGCGAGAGCATGAGCCCGACGTCGTCCGGTTCATTCACGGTCCACACGAAGACCTCGTGCCCGCTGGCCTTGAGCCGGCGCACGACATCGGGGCGGCGGCGCACGAGCTCGAGCCCCGGCCCCGCGATGCGCGTGCCGAAGGGCAGCCGCTTGACCCGCAGACCCGGCGGGAGCAGGTCGAGCAGCTGGACGGTCGGGATCGCCGGCATCAGCTCCCGGCTGCGGCGCACGGCCAGCGGGGAGAAGGACATCATGGTGACCGACACCCGCGCCTGCCCGTTGAGCAGGCCGTGCCGGCGCAGTGCCACGCGCAGGCGATGCTCGACCGCCGCGCCAAACCGGTTGGGATGCTTGGTCTCCACGAGCACCCGTAGCGGGCGCCCGGCGCCGCGGCACTCCTCGAGCAGCTCGTCGAGCGTCAGCACACCGGCGGGCTGCCCGCTGGGGTGCCACGTCCCGAAGTCGAGCTCGCGCAGCTGGCTCAGCGTGTGCAGGGCCAGCGGGCCGGTGCCGCTGGTCGTGCGCTCGAGCCGGCGGTCGTGGAAGCAGACGAGGTGGCCGTCCTTGGTGAGCCTGATGTCGCACTCGACCCCGTCGACGCCCGCGGCCAGCGCCGACCGATAGGCGGCCAGCGTGTGCTCGGGCAGTTCGGCCGAGGCCCCACGGTGCGCGAAGACCAGTGGCCGCTTAGATGATGCTGGGTGCACGGCCGTCGTCCGTGGTCACCGGCTTGCCCGCGGCGGCCCAGCCCATCATGCCCCCGTCCAGGTTGGACACATTGTCGTAGCCCTGTTGCCGCAGGTAGGCCACCACCTGGCCGGAGCGGCCGCCGACCCGGCACACGACGACGACCTCGCGGTCCTGCGGGACCTCGGCCATGCGCTGCGGGATCTCCATCATGGGCACGTGCACCGCGCCCGGGGCGTGCCCGGCCTCCCATTCGTCGTCCTCGCGGACGTCCAGCAGGTAAGCCTCGGCGGGCACGGTTTGGGCGGTGACACTGGGAACTCGTTGCACAGTGCTCATTATCGCTTGCGGAGCAACCCGAGTCGGAGCGCCCCTTCAGGCGACGGCTTGCGCCAATGCCACCGGCCACTACAACTCGTGCACCCACCGGGGGTTGAGTGTCGTCCAGCCCTCGACCTCAGCGCCGCGCAGGGCGGCGAAGAGGTCCTCCGCCTCGTCTTTGTCCATAAGGACAACCGACTCAGAACCAATCATCTCTGGATATGACGGTACGGTCACGCCGATCAGCGCATTGGGCCGCAGTCCACGCAGCGCGAGCATGACGTCCGCCACCGAAGCGCCGCCCGTGTCGACGGTCAGCGAGTCGCCGAGGGTGCGAATGAACTGGTCGATCTTCAGCGGGTTGGAGGTGAGACCCTTGCTCAGCGCGGTCACGAAGATCGCCTTGAGTAGTTGCTGGTTGTGCCGCTGGCGATCGTAGTCGCCGTTTTCGAGCCCATACCGCTGGCGCGAATAGTCCAGCGCCTCGGCCCCGGTGAACGTGTGGCACCCGAGCGCGAAGTGCCGCCCGGTGTGTATCGAATCGACCTCAGTGTCCACGCACAGCCGGACCCCGCCGAGCATGTCGATGATGCGCTCGAACCCGCCGAAGTCCACCACCGCCGCGCCGTCGAACCGCACGCCTGTCAGCTGCGCCAGAGTTGCCGATAGCAGTTGGACGCCGCCGCCGTTCCCGCCGCCGAAGTGGAACGCCGCGTTGATCTTCTCTCGGCTGCCGTAGAAGTTGGTCGGCTCGAAGCGCGGGATGTCCACGAGCAGGTCGCGCGGGATCGACACGAGGTGAGCCGAGTTCCGGGCGCGGTTCACCTGCACGATGATGATCGTGTCGGAGCGCTGCCCGTCCTCGGGATCGGTCGCCCGCAGGTCGGAGCCGAGCAGCAGGAGGTTCAGCGGCTCGTTGGTGCGCCCGAAGTTGCTGGCCTGTTCGGCGCGTGCGTCGCGGGCGCTCGGGTCGAGCAGGATCTGGTGCGTGATGCTCGACTCATACCTGTGCAGGAGGGTCTTCGCGGCGACCAATCCGGCGCCGGACAGGATCATGAGGGTAAGACCCACGCCCAGCAGGACCTTTGGCCAGCGCGCGCGCCATGCTTGCATGCCCTCCAGCTTAGGGAAGGTTCTTCCCAAATGAAGGTATTTCGCCCTATTTGACCCGCCGCGGGAAGCCCGTGTTCAGCGAGGATTGGAGCTGGGGCGGGGTGTGACGTTGGTGGCCGCCCACGTCGCCATCTGATCGGCCACGATGGCGTTGTAGAGCGCGATCGCCTTGGGCCGGTCACTGAGCACGACCGACTGGCCGGAGATGGTGTCCGTCCCAGAGGTAGGGCTTGTCAAGAATGTCAGGTCCTTGCTCTTGATCCCGCGGAACTGTATGGCCATGTCGACCAGTTTGAAGTCCTTGTCGACCTTGACTGCCTTGGTCATCGCTCGCACGAAGTTGTTGAACTTGATCGGGTTGCTCAGCGTCTCGCCGCTGGACGCCTCGTCGAGCAGCGTCTTAAGCAGCAACTGCTGGTGGCGCATACGGGCGAAGTCGCCATCGGGGAACTGGTAGCGCTGCCGCACGTAGTCCAGCGCCGCCGCGCCGTCGAGGTGCATCGTGCCCTTGGTGAACTTGCGATTCGGCGCGTGGATCGACGTGATGTCCTTCTCGATCTCCATGTCGACCCCGCCCAGCGCGTCCACGACCTCCTTGAACCCGCCGAAGTCGATCTGCACCACGTGGTGGATGCGCACCTCGGTGAAGCACTCCACGGTCTTGACCAGCAGCGGCAGGTCGCCCCAGGCGTACGAAGCGTTGATCTTCGCCCGGCGGGTGCCGCACTGGGTGTCCGTCGCCTTCTGCGGCACCGGGACCCACAGGTCGCGCGGGATGGACACGAGATAGGCGTGGTCCTGGGAGGACGGGATGTGCATCAGGATGATCGTGTCGGTGCGCGCGTTGGCCGGGTCGTCCGCCTGCGATTCCGGGTCGGCGTGGTCGGTGCCCACGAGCAGGATGTTTTGCACGCCCGTGACCTTCTCCGCCGGCCGGCCGCCGGTCAGTGCCGACAGCGGGTCGGTGCGTTCGAGACCGCTCTCCAAGTTTTTGGCATACAGCCACGCCCCGAGCGTGCCGAAGCCGCCGCACAGCGCGATGGCCAGCGCCGCGACCAGTGCGATCCTGCCCCACCGGGGACGGACCTTGCGCTTGCCGCCGCCGGGGGCGCCATAGGTCGCGGCCGACGCGCGGGGAAGCCGTGACGAGTCCTGTGGGGGCTCGGAACGCCCAGGAACGGAGGCGCGGCCGGTGGGGCGTTGGCTGTCGGAGCGCTGGTTCTCGGAGGAAGCCATGCGCTCCAGCGTAGGAGGTCTTGCCAACTAATCCTTGCGTGTACAGGCAACGCACAGCAACGCCGCCAAAATCCGCCGTCTTTCCTCACGATCTTGAGCCCGTGGAGTATGGCTTCGAGATCGCTCAGTCCAGACGCCGGAGCGGCGCTGCTAGTGCTTCCTGAAGTACGCAATTGTGGCGCGGAGGCCTTCTTCCCACCCGACGCGTGGCTCGTAGCCCAGTTTTGTCCTGGCCAGCGTGAGGTCGGGGCGGCGTCGCTCGGGGTCGTCGGGCGTGCGCGGCAGGAGAACGATCTCCGAGCTGGACTCGCTCAGCTCGATAATCTTGCGTGCCAGATCAATGACACTGAACTCATATTCGGTGCCGCAGTTGATCGGGCCGGCCTCGGTCGAGTCGAGCAGCGTGACGATGCCGCGCACCAGATCGTCGACGTAGCAGATCGACCGGGTCTGCTCGCCCGTGCCGTGCACGGTCACCGGCTCGCCGCGCAGCGCCTGCGAGATGAAGGTCGGGATGAACCGGCCGTCGTTGGCGCGCATCCGCGGGCCATAAGTATTGAAGATCCTCACTATGGCCGTGTCGACGCCATAGGTGCGGTGGTAGGCCATCGTGGTCGCCTCGGCGAAGCGCTTGGCCTCGTCGTAGACGCTGCGCACGCCGATCGGATTGACGTTGCCCCAATAGGTTTCGGGTTGCGGGTGGACGAGCGGGTCGCCATAGGCCTCGGAGGTCGACGCGAGCAGGAAGCGCGCGTCGTCGTGCCGTGCCCGGTCGAGCAGGTGGAACGTCGCGAGCGAGCCCACCCGCAGGATCTCGACCGGCAGCAGGCCGAAGTCGACCGGGCTCGCGGGCGAGGCCATGTGCAGGATGCCGTCGAACCGCCCGGCCAGCGCGGGCTCATTGGGCAGACCGTCGGAGATGTCGGCCTTGACGAGGGTGAACAGCGGGTTTTCGATGAGGTGGGCCAGATTGGACTCGCTGCCGGTGATGAAGTTGTCGACCGCCACCACCTGGCATCCCCGCGCGATCAGCACATCGACCACGTGCGATGGCACGAACCCCGCGCCGCCCGTCACGAGCAACCGGTGACCTTCGCCGAAGCGTGGGGTGATGGACATGCGGTTAGCTTAGCGGCCATCCAACTGCCGGTATGAGCCGCGGTGATGAAGCAGCGGGCTCGATGCCTCGCCCAGCGTCATGGCCGAGATCGTGGCCTCGATCAGCAAAGCCCAGCCGAGCGGGCGGGCCTGGTCGAGCGCGCACGCGGCCCACGTCTGCGCGGTCGCGAGCACCGGGCCGAACTCGGTCTCGGTCCACGCCTCCCCCTGCTTGAACAGCCCGCCCGGCGCCGGCAGCAGCCCCGCGAACCGGTCCGCCAGCTGCTTTTGGCCCGGGGTCAGCAGGGTCACCGCGAAGACGCCCGCCCGCTGGACGGCCTCCCAGAGCTCGGACTCCTCGTCGACCAGCCCGAGCACACGCCCGGGATCGCCGTCGGCGACCAGGCACGACGACACGGTCAGGCCGGCCGGGCCGGGTGCCGTCCACAGGGTCACGGTCTGCGCGAAGCGACCCCGCAGCCGGCGCACCTGAGAGCGCGCCGACTCCGGGGTCGCGAAAGGATCGTCGTTATGGATCTGCAAATCTTTGCTCCTGCTAAAGCAAGTCGCGGGGCAGCGCCGCCAGGAAGTCGCTGCCGTCCCTTGCGATCTTGAAAGCAAAGAGCGCGCTTTCAAGATCGCGGCAGGAAAACAGCGACGGCGCCACTGTTTTACGTCCAAGCGAGCAAGGCCGCTTCCGGGTCGGTGAGGAACTCGCCCACGTCGCGCAGGAACTTCGAACCCAGCTCGCCATCGATGATCCGGTGGTCGAACGACAACCCGAGCGTGGACACCTGGCGCAGCTTGACCTTGCCCTTGTGTGCCCACGGCTGCTCCCGCACGGCGCCGAAAGCGAGGATGGCAGCCTCGCCCGGCGGCAGGATCGGCGTGCCGGTGTCGATGCCGAACACCCCGACATTGGTGATCGTGAACGTGCCGCCGGTCATGTCGGCCGGTGGGGTCTTGCCCGACTTGGCCACGCCGACGAGATCGTTCATGGCGTCGGCCAGCTGCCGCAGTGACAGCTCGCCCGCGTCCTTGATGTTGGGCACGATCAGCCCGCGGTCGGTGGCCGCGGCGATGCCGAGGTTCACGTACTCCTTGATGATGATCTCCTCGGTCCGATCGGACCAGGTCGAATTGATCATCGGGTGTCGTTTGATCCCGAGCAACACCGCCTTGGCGACCAGCAGCAGCGGCGACACGCGCACCTCACGCCACTCGCGCTGCTTGCGAAGCCGGTCCAAGGCCCGCATCGAGCGCGTCATGTCGATGGTCAGGAACTCGGTCACGTGCGGCGCCGTGAACGCCGAGGCGACCATGTTCGCCGCCGTCAGCTTGCGCACGCCCTTGATCGGGATCCTGGTTTCACGTGAACCCGGCACAACCTTTTGCGGCGCGGTCTGACCGTTGACCGCGCTCTGCAGATCGTCGCGCGTGATCGACCCCTGCGGGCCCGTCCCCACCACAGTGGACAGATCTACGCCCAGGTCACGGGCCAGCTTGCGCACCGGCGGCTTCGCCAGCACCCGCGCCGCCGCTACGGGCTCCTGCACAACCGGGGCCGCCGCTACGGGCTCCTGCACAACCGGGGCCGCCGGCGGCGCTTGTGTGGGCGTAGCAGCCGCTCGGGTCCGCCGCTTGGCCGGACCGCTCTTTGGCCCGTAGCCCACCAGCACCGCGGTCCGCCCGTTGGCGGTGGTTTCGCCGATGAGGCCACCTTCCGAAGACTTGGACGGTGCCGGTGCGGAACCGCCGCCCGTGTCGATCGCGATGATGGGGTCGCCGACGTTGACGACCGTCCCCTCCGGATAGTGGATCTTCGCTACCGTCCCGGCCCATTTCGCGGGGATCTCCACGGCCGCCTTGGCCGTCTCGACCTCCACGATCGGCTGATTGAGCTCGATGACGTCGCCCTCGGACACGAGCCACTTCAGGATCTCGCCCTCGGTCAGCCCTTCACCGAGATCGGGCAGTGGAAACTCATTGATCGCCATAGCGCCCGCTCACCACCCATACGAGCGGTCGACGGCGTCGAGCACGCGATCCAGATCGGGCAGGTATTCCTCCTCCAGCCGAGCGGCCGGATAGGGCGTGTCGTAGCCGGTCACGCGCAGCACGGGCGCCTCGAGCGAGTAGAAGCACTCCTCGGTGATGCGCGCCGCGAGCTCCGCGCCCAGGCCCACGTTGCCCGGGGCCTCGTGCACCACGATGGCGCGGCCCGTCTTGCGCACCGACTCGTAGACCGGGGCCATGTCCAGCGGGGACAGCGTGCGCAGGTCGATGACCTCCAGCGAGCGCCCATCCTCCTCGGCCGCGGTGGCGGCGTCGAGCGCCGTGCGCACCATCGGCCCATATGCCAGCACGGTCACGTCGGAGCCCGGCTTCACGACCACCGACGAGTGCAGGCCGAAGGACGCGGAACCTGGGTCGACCGGGCCCTTCTCCCAATAGCGCCGCTTCGGCTCGAAGAACACGATCGGGTCGTTGCTGGCGATGGCCTGCTGGATCATCCAGTATGCGTCGGACGGGTTGGAGCACGCGACCACCTTGAGCCCGGCCGTGTGGGCGAAATAGCCCTCGGGCGACTCGGAGTGGTGCTCGACCGCGCCGATGCCGCCGCCGAACGGGATGCGGATGACGATCGGCAGGGTCACCTTGCCGCGCGAGCGGAAGTGCATCTTGGCGACCTGGCACACGATCTGGTCGTAGGCCGGGTAGACGAAGCCGTCAAACTGGATCTCGACGACCGGCCGGTATCCCCGCAGGGCCAAACCGATTGCCGTGCCTACGATCCCGGACTCGGCCAGCGGCGTGTCGATGACCCGGTCCTCGCCGAAGTCCTTCTGCAGCCCGTCGGTGATCCGGAAGACGCCGCCCAGCTTGCCGATGTCCTCGCCCATGAGCACGACCTTGGGGTCGTCCTCCATGGCTCGCCGCAAGCCCAGGTTGAGCGCCTTGCCGAGAGTCAGCGTCTCGCTCATCAGTGACCCCCTTCGTGCGCGAACGACGCGTGGTAGGCAACGAACTGCTCGCGCTGGGCATCGACCTCAGGCGATCCATGGGGGTAGACGTTGGCGAATATCTCGGTGGGGTCGGGGTCGGGCAGTGCCAGCACCCGCTCGCGCAGCTTGACCGCCTCGCGCCGGGCGTGCTCGTCGACCTCGGCGAAGAAGTCTTCGTCGGCCAGACTCTCGCGTGAGAGGAGCTTCTTGACGCGTGCGATCGGATCTTTGGCCTGCCACTCCTCGACCTCGCTCGCGACACGGTAGCGGGTCGGGTCGTCGGAGGTGGTGTGGGCGCCCATGCGGTAGGTGTATGCCTCGATGAGGGTCGGCCCCTGGCCGTGGCGGGCGTTGTCGAGCGCGGCCCGGGTCACGGCAAACGTGGCGAGCACGTCGTTGCCGTCGACCCGCACGCCGGGGAAGCCGAAGCCCGACGCGCGGCGATACAGCGGCACCCGCGTCTGGCGCTGCAGCGGCTCGGAGATGGCGTATTGGTTGTTTTGGCAGAAGAACACGATCGGGGCGTGGTAGACGCTGGCGAAGATGAACGACTCGTTCACGTCGCCCTGGCTGGTCGCGCCGTCGCCGAAGTAGGCGATCACCGCCTCGCCCTCGTCGGTGCCGACCTTGCCGTCCTTGTTGACGCCCATCGCGTAGCCGGTCGCGTGCAGGGTCTGCGCGCCGATCACGATCGTGTAGATGCCGAACTTGTTGGCGATCGGATCCCAGCCGCCCTGGTCCACGCCGCGAAACAGGCCCAGCGGCATGATCGGGTCGATGCCACGGCAGTAGAGCACGCCGTGCTCGCGATATGTCGGGAAGGCCATGTCCTGCGGGCGCAGCGCGCGGCCCGAACCGACCTGCGCGGCCTCCTGCCCCAGCAGGCTGGCCCAGATGCCCAGCTCGCCCTGCCGCTGCAGGGCCGTGGCCTCGGCGTCGAGCTTGCGCACGGTGACGAGGTCGCGGTAGAGCCCGCGCAACTCGTCGGCGTCGAAGTCGACGGAGTAGTCGGGGTGTGTGACCCGCTCCCCGTCGGGGGTCAGTAGCTGCACGAAGTCGGTGTCGGCGCCGGGTGGTGGCGCCTGCCGCTTCGATGAGGCTCTGGTCATCCGTGTCTCCCAAAGTGTCTACCCGGCGGCGGGGTGTGCCACCGGCGTCGGTAGCCACGCCTAGCCCCGGTGGGGGTTGCCGCGTGGTTCAAGATGTCAGCCCATCTTCGAGGCGCGGCATAACCCTGGATGACCCCATGGCCACACCGCCACCTGTTGGCCCTAATACTGCCGTATCCGTGGCCACCGTCACAGCTCTCCCAGGTGATCCTGCTCATTGCACAGGTCGCGGTTCTGGGCGGTTCCATCTCCACGCGCCACCCTCGGGCGTTTATCAAACCGATCCCCGGTTTGATGGTTGAGGTGAATTATGTCCGATTTTTTGGAACAGGTGTTCGCTGCCCAGGCACTCCAAACTTCCCCGCGTCGCCGGCGGCGCAAACGGGACCAAGGATTTTCCGGGCGGCGCTACGCCGTGATGCTGACCTTGATGGCGAGTCTGACCGCGGTGCCGAGCTGGGTGATGCTGCGGGCCGGCGCCCACGGTATTGATCAAACGGCCGCCGCGGGCGTCCAGCCCTTGCTGGTGCCTCAGATCGATTTTTCGGTACCGCCGAAAGCCCCGCCCGAGGCGCAAACCCCACCGCTCGGGGCGTGGCGGGAGCCGCAAACGCCCGCGCAGCAACCGCCGCAGGCCGCGCCGCCGGTCCTCGAAGGACGGTCCTATGTGGACACCGGCCCGCGTCCGGTCCAAAAACGACGGCCCACCAAAGCGGAAACGCCAAGTGAACCCAAGGCGCCCGCCGCGGCCGCACCGGCATCGGCAAAGCCCGCTGCCCCCACACCGCCGGCCAAGCCCGTCCCGCAGACCGTGCCCGCGCCACCCGCGCCACCCGCGGGACTCGACGACGCGATGGAGCGCCTATCCACACGTATCGCGCGGATGCCGGACGTCCAACCGGTCAGGCCGCCGCAGGTGCAGCGCCCGGAACCGCCTCACATCCCGCGCAGGGACGTCAGGTTTGAGTGAGCGTGCCGCTCAGTGGGTGATTTCACGCTTCGCGAGGAAACGCTTCGCGAGGAAGCGGGGCCGTCAACCGAGTGATCTGCGGGCGCGCTCGTAGCTCGCGAGGACCCGGCGTACCGGCTCGATGACATAGCGCAGGGCGACCTTTTCGATCTCCTGCTGCAGCAGCGAGTCGGTGCGCGTCTCGTAGCGCCGCTTGCCGCCGGGCAGCCACACCCGGCGGGGGCGGTTGGCGGCGACGACCTCCATCGAATGGTTCACCGCGTCGGGCAGCTCGCCGATGCGTGAGCTTGCCGCCCGCTTGACCGCCTCCTGCCACGGCGTGGGCAACTGACTCGACGCGGCGACGGCGTATTCCGGTACCCCCACATCGATCTCATTCTTCAGAAGCCGGTCGACCAGGGGCCCGGAGGCCGGCTGGGAGGCCGGCTGCCCCACCAGGACAGCCACTTCCGTGAGGGTGGCCGAGACGTCGCGGTCGACCGTGTCCACCCCGGCCGTCCCGCTCACGATGATCGGCTCGAGCAGGGCGCGCAGGGAGGCCACGCCGGCGTATCCGTTGGCCGCTATCACCGTCGAGAACGGGCTGGGCTTCGGCTTGATCGGGCCGCGCTTGGCGGCAGGCGGCAGGTCGGGCACCTTGCCGGTGGCGGACGTGGCCACCAGCGGGACGTCGGCCAGGCCGCCTTCGTCGAGCAGTTGGCGCAGGTCGGCGCCGACCTTGGGCAGGTGGGCGGGCAGCAGCTTGTCGGTCTGGTTGAGCGCCACGATCAGGCCGGAACGCTGACCGGCCAACTGGCGCAGGTATCCCTCGTGCACCAGCTGATCCGCGTATTTTTGCGGGTCGCAGACCCAGACCACGACGTCGACGAGGTGCAGCAGCCGGTCCACCTCGATCCGGTGCTTGGGCTCGACCGAGTCGACGTCGGGCAGGTCGAGCAGGATCATGCCGCGCAGCGCGGCCTCGTCGTTGGCGTCCAGCGGCGACTCGCGGGTGAACCGGCGCCGCGACGAGACGCCCAGCCAGTCCAGCAGCTCGTCGGCCTGCCACAGGCTGCCCCAGACGCACGCGTAGGGCACCGACGTCGTCGGGCGCAGGATCCCGGCCGGCGACCGGTCGATGGTCGTGAACGCGTTGAACATGCTCGACTTGCCGCTGCCGGTCGTGCCCGCGAGCGCGATCGTCGTGAAGTGCTGCGGGAAGCGCAGCCGGTCGGCCGCGCGCTCGGCAACGGAGCGCGCCTGCGCGAGCAGTGGCTGATCGTCGAGATGGCCGGACGTGGCGTCGAGAAAGCTCTGCAGTGTGTCCAATTTGGATGCGGGGGTGTTCACGTGTCCCCTCCCTCATCCGCCATTTTGCTAGCCGCACACTTGTGTAGGTATTCCCAGATCGGGGTGACAACCCGATCGGGGAGCATGCCCTGCCGATCGAGCTGGGAATCCGGCACCACAAAAAGCGGCACCGGCTCACCCAGCAGCTCGGTGAGGTGGGGCAGGATCTCCTCCACCGCCTGCGGCGGAACCCGGTCGAGCACCACCGCGAGGTCGACCCTGCGCTGCTGCGCCGCACGCAAGTGCCGCCAAGCCTCGGCGTCAGCGTAGCGGGCGGCGGTGGTGACGAACACCCATAGGTCCGCGTCGTCGAACAGCTCGTTGGACAGGTCTCGATTAGCCTGGTCGGTCGAGTTGATATCGGGTGCGTCGATCAATGCGAGGTTGGCCGGCAGGGCGGCTGCCGAGATGGGTGTCAGGCCGTGCCGGTGGACTCGGGCCCAGCTGCGCGGGTGGCACACCAGCGTGGGCGTGCGGGTGGTCGGGCGCAGGATGCCGGTCGTGCTCACGGGAGCCCGGACGAGGCTGTTGACCAAAGTCGACTTCCCAGCACCCGTCGGCCCGCCGATGACAGCGAGTAGCGGAGCGGGAGCACCTTGGTCAGACACGTTAAGAGCGTAACCGCCAATGGCCCCGGCTCAAGTTGCGTGTATGAGACTCAACCTTGTACCTTGAGTCTGGTCCACTCAAGTTATCTGGAGGAAAGACATGGCACGTGCGGTCGGCATCGACCTCGGGACGACCAACTCATGCGTGAGCGTCCTAGAGGGCGGCGAGCCCACAGTCATCGCGAATGCCGAGGGCTCCCGCACGACGCCCTCGATCGTGGCGTTCGCCAAAAACGGCGAGGTCCTCGTCGGCGAGGTGGCCAAGCGCCAGGCCGTCACCAACCCGGATCGCACGATCCGGTCGGTCAAGCGTGAGATGGGCACCAACTGGTCGGTTGACATCGACGGCAAAAAATACACCCCGCAGGAGATCTCGGCACGGGTGCTGCAGAAGCTCAAGCGGGACGCGGAGGCCTACCTGGGCGAGAAGATCACCGACGCGGTGATCACCGTTCCGGCTTACTTCAACGACGCGCAGCGCACCGCGACCAAGGAGGCCGGCGAGATCGCCGGGTTCAACGTGCTGCGCATCGTCAACGAGCCCACCGCGGCCGCGCTGGCCTACGGGCTGGACAAGGGCTCCAAGGAGCAGACCGTCCTCGTGTTCGACCTCGGCGGCGGCACGTTCGACGTGTCCCTGCTCGAGCTCGCCGAGGGCGTGGTCGAGGTCAAGGCGACCAACGGCGACAACCACCTCGGTGGCGACGACTGGGACGAGCGGGTCATGGAGCACCTGATCAAGACGTTCCGCGGGCAATACGGCATCGACCTGTCGCAGGACAAGATGGCCATGCAGCGGCTGAAGGAAGCCGCCGAAAAGGCCAAGATCGAGCTGTCGGCGGCGCAGACCACGAGCATCAACCTCCCCTACATCACGGCCGGCGCCGACGGCCCGCTGCACCTGGACACCACGCTCTCGCGCGCCGAGTTCCAGCGCATGACCCAGGATCTGCTCGACCGGACCAAGCAGCCGTTCGAGCAGGCCATCAAGGACGCGGGCGTCAAGCTCGCCGACATCGACCACGTGATCCTGGTGGGCGGCTCGACCCGCATGCCCGCCGTGACCGACCTGGTCAAGCAGCTCACCGGCAAGGAGCCCAACAAGGGCGTCAACCCCGACGAGGTCGTGGCCGTGGGTGCCGCGCTGCAGGCGGGCGTGCTCAAGGGCGAGGTCAAGGACGTCCTGCTGCTCGATGTGACCCCGCTGTCGCTGGGCATCGAGACCAAGGGCGGCATCTTCACCAAGCTCATCGAGCGCAACACCACGATCCCGACCAAGCGGTCCGAGGTGTTCACGACGGCCGACGACAACCAGCCGTCCGTGCTGATCCAGGTGTTCCAGGGCGAGCGTGAGATCGCGGCATACAACAAGAAGCTCGGCACGTTCGAGCTGACCGGGCTGCCGCCGGCGCCGCGTGGCGTGCCGCAGATCGAGGTCACGTTCGACATCGACGCCAACGGCATCGTCCACGTCAACGCCAAGGACCTCGGCACCGGCAAGGAGCAGTCGATGACCATCACGGGCGGTTCGTCGCTGCCCAAGGAGGACATCGAGCGCATGCGCCGCGACGCCGACGAGCACGCGGAAGACGACCGCAAGCGCCGCGAGGACGCCGAGGCGCGCAACGTGGCCGAGGCCCGCCAGTGGCAGACCGAGAAGTTCCTGGCGGAAAACGGCGACAAGCTGCCGGCCAACGTCAAGGAAGAGATCAACGACGCGCTCGGCGAGCTGCGCTCCGCGCTCGGTGGCACCGACATCGAGAAGATCAAGTCGGCGCACTCCAAACTGGACGAGATCTCACAGAAGGCCGGCGCCGCGCTCTACGAGCAGCAGGGCCAGGCGTCGCAGGGTGCCAATCCCGGCGGCGACGGCGGCGCACCCAAGGACGAGTCCGTTGTAGACGCCGAAATCATCGATGACGAGGGCAAGAAGCAGTGACTGACAAACCGAGCGCGAAGCCGGCGCCCGCCGAGAGCGCGAAGCTCGCGCCCGAGGAGCCGGGTGGCGTCGAGCGCATCGTGATCAGAGACAAGCGAAAGGTCAGCCCTTCCGGGACGGCTGGCGCCAAGCCGGCCGAGCCCGAGAAGAAGCCGGAGCCCGATCCTGCGGCGGCTGAGCAGGCGGATCCAGCGCCCACGGTCGAGGCGGCCAAGCTCGGTGAGCTTGAGTCCGCTTTGGACGAGCGCACCAAGGATCTGCAGCGGGTCACGGCTGAGTATGCCAACTATCGCAAGCGGGTCGAGCGGGATCGCACGGTCGCGGCGGAGCAGGCGGTCGGCATGGTGCTGGCCGCTCTGCTCCCGGTGCTCGACGACATCGACCGGGCGCGGGAGCACGGCGACCTCAACGGCCCGTTCGGCTCCGTCGCCGAGCAGCTCGTCACGATGGTGGGCAAGTTCGGCCTGACGGCGTTCGGCGTCAAAGGCGACGCCTTCGACCCCAAGCTGCACGAGGCCGTGGCACACCTGACCTCGACCGACGTGACCGAGTCGACGTGCATCGACGTGATGCGCCGCGGTTACCTGCTGGGCGAGCGCCTGCTGCGCCCGGCCATGGTGGCCGTCGCCGACCCCGCACCAGCACCAGCACCAGCACCTTCGCCCGAGCCGGCAGCCGCGGAGGAGACCAAACCCGAAGCCAAGCCGGAAACCGAGTCAACTGAGTCGGAGTAGGACCGAAGGTGAGCTCGAAGGACTGGTTAGAAAAGGACTTCTACTCGGTGTTGGGCGTGCCGAAAAGCGCGGCGGCGTCCGACATCAAGAAGGCCTACCGCAAGCTCGCCCGCGAGTTGCACCCCGATCACAACCCCGGCAACGCCGGGGCCGAGGATCGGTTCAAAGCGGTGTCGGAGGCTTATGACGTGCTGTCCGATGACCGCAAGCGCCGCGAATACGACGAGATGCGCTCGCTGTTCGAGTCGGGCGCGTTCCGCCGTGGCGCGCGTGGCGCGGGCCAGCCCTTCGACATGTCCGACCTGTTCGGCCAGGGCACGGGGCGCGACCAACGGTTCAGTGGGGCGAGCTTCTCCGACCTGTTCGGCTCGATCTTCTCGGGCGGGGGTGGGCCGACGGGATACCGCGGGACCACCCCCGCCCGGGGGCGCGACGTCGAGACGGAGATCGTGCTCGACTTCCTCGACGGCGTGCGCGGGGTCGACGTGCCCGTGACCCTGCGGGCGCCGATGGTGTGCGATGTCTGCCACGGCAACGGCGCCAAGCCCGGCACCAAGCCACGCACCTGCCCGCACTGCGGCGGGTCCGGCATGGTGACGCGCAACCAGGGCGCGTTCGGCTTCACCGAGCCGTGCCGCGACTGCCAGGGCGTGGGCACCATCGTCGACGAAAGCTGCCCGGAGTGCCGCGGCACCGGCGGCGTGACCAAAACCCGCACGCTCAACGTGCGCATCCCGCCGGGTGTCGCCGATGGGCAGCGCGTCCGGCTGGCCGGGCGCGGCGAGCCCGGTGAGCGTGGTGGCCCGGCCGGCGACCTGTTCGTGCGGGTGATCCTGCGGGCCGACTCCATCTTCGGGCGGTCGGGCGACGACCTGACCGTCAACGTGCCCGTGACCTACGCCGAGGCCGTGCTCGGGGCCGAGGTCCGTGTGCCCACATTGGACGGCATGGTCAAGGTCCGCGTCCCGGCGGGCACGCCGAGCGGGCGCATGCTGCGCGTGCGCGGGCGCGGTGTGCCAAAACGGGATGGGCAAGCGGGCGACCTTTTGGTTACCGTCGAGATAGTCCTGCCGGCCGAGCTATCCGCCGAGGCACGCGAGGCACTGGAGCAATTCGCGGCCCTCACTCCGCCCGCACGACGCGACCATCTGGAAGATTTGAGGTGACCACAGTGGACGACCACGCGAAGGTGTTGCTGATCTCGGTGGCCGCCCAGCTCGCCGGGATGCACCCGCAGACGCTGCGGCAATACGATCGGATGGGCCTCGTCGAGCCCGGCCGCACGGCCGGGGGCGGGCGGCGCTACAGCATGCGCGACGTCGAGCTGCTGCGCGAGATCCAGCGGCTGAGCCAGGAGGACGGGGTCAACCTCGCCGGCGTCAAGCGCATCATCGGCCTCGAGCGGCTCGTCGGCGAGATGCGCGAGCAGATGCTGCAGCTGGCCGAGGAGCTCACCGAGGCGCGGCAGCGGCTGGAGGAGCTCGAGACCATTTCGGCCTTCCCGCGCCGCGAGCTCATGCGCACCAGCCGCACGTCCACGGCCCTTGTCGTCTGGCAGCCCAGGGGCTGAAGTTCAAGAGCTTTTATTTACCTCGGTCCGCGATGCTCGTCCACCGGTGCTCCCGCGGTGGCCCGGTCGCGCCCTGGGGGGCGCTTCCTGCGAGGTCCGTGGGTGGTTTTGCGCGGGGTGGGGGCGTGGGCGGGGGTTGCTTTGTGGCGCATTCTTGGCTGGCGTTGGATTGTTAGGCGCAAGGCCGTGGCACTCCCCGTGGGCCTTAGGCGCCACAAACCAACCCCCCGCCCCCACCTAAAACCTTGCGCCCCACAACGCGCCGCCAGCACCCGGGTAGCCACGTCACACACCGTGCGCGTTTGCTTTCTGCCAAAGCCGCTACACAGCTTGACAAACACGGCTCCCCCCAGTTCCTCCCGTCAACCCTTCGGCACGCCCCCAGGGAAGCAATTTTGCGGGCCGGGTCAAGGTGGAGCGCCCCACCGGACGAACGACCTTGACCCGGCCCGCAAAATTACTTGAGCTCGCTCCGGGCCGAAGGATCGACGGGAGGAACCCCACCTCTCGGAGCCCCCGAGGTCTCCCGCCGGAGGCACGCCCTTCCACCCCCACCCACTGCTGCTTACCGCACCTGTCGGATGTGCGTGCTCGGCAAGATTTGCGCCTTTTCGCGGTTGTGGTTGCCCGGAGTCGTTTTGTGCCAGCCACTTCCGTGAAAAGGTGTGGATCTTGCCGCGTTAGCGGCGGGCGAAGGCGGGGGCGTGTTCGGGGCGCAAGCCCACGCCCACAAGGTATGCGGGCACGAACGAGGCCGGCGGGAAATGGCGCATCATGGCCAGGATCGGCTTGGGCGGGCCTGACCGTCGTCCTTGGACGATCGGCACGATCAGCGCGCGGTGCGCGGCTCGCTGCAGCATCTGCACCATGATGGTCGGCAGGAGCCGGCGCCGGCGCACGCGGGCGAGGTCGGATGGGCCGACCCGCCCTCGCTTGAGCGGCTCGGCGAGCAGGGTCGCGGCCGCGACGGCGTCCTGGATGGCGAGGTTGATGCCGACCCCGCCGATGGGCGACATGGCGTGTGCCGCGTCGCCGATGCACAGCAGGCCGTCGACGTGCCAGCGCTTGAGCCGGTTCAGCCGGACATCGAGGTGCTTCACATCGTCCATGGAGGACAGTTCGTACACCCGGTCGGCGACCGGCGGGATGAGCTCGGCGACGGAGCGCCGGAAGGCCTCGATGCCCTGGGCGCGCAGCTCGGCGTCCATGCCCTTCTTCAACAGGTAGGCCAGCTGCAGGTGGCCCTCACGCGGGATGATGACGGCCAGCTGCCGGTTGCCCGCCCGTGGCATCAGCGCGACCAGGTTGTCGTCGGACTTGCGGGGCAGGCTGAACCACCAGACGTCGATCGGTACCGGAAACTCCTTGGGTGTCAGGTTGGCCTCCCGCCGCGCGAGGGACCACCGGCCGTCGCAGGCCACGGTCAGGTCGGCACGGATCTCCTCGCCGGAGGCCAGGCGCACGCCTACGACCCGCCCGTCCTCTTTGAGCAGCGACGTGACCTCGGCGCGCATCCGCAGCGTGTAGGACGGCTCCTCGGCGCCCGCCTCGGCGAGCAGGTTGAGCAGGTCCCACTGCGGGACCATCGCGATGTAGGGATGCTTGACCTTGAGCCGGTCGAAGTTGGCGAACGGGATCTCGGTGTCGGCGTCGATCGGGAAGGCGATCTGGTGCAGGTGGCTCTGCGGCAGCGCGGCGAAGCGCTCACCGAGCCCGAGCTCGTCGAGCAGTTCCAGGGTCGAGGGGTGCACCGTGTCGCCGCGGAAGTCGCGCAGGAAGTCGCCGTGCTTCTCCAGCACCGTGACCTTGATCCCGGCGCGGGCCAGCAGCAGCCCGAGCACCATGCCGGCCGGCCCGCCGCCGATGATTACGCAGCTCATCGCGTTCCTCCCCTTTTTCAACAAGCGATGAATTATCTGAACTGTACGCCTAGGGCGGTCGATCCCGGTAGGCTCTGGAACCAGGAAGTCCGATATGTCGGGCTAATGCCTTCGAGGTGGGGGATCTCAATGGGCATCATGGATCAGGCGAAAAACACGTTCGGTCAAGACGATGAAGAGGCCAAGACGCAGGCCAACCAGGCCAAGGATCGGGCCCAAAACCAGGCCAACCAGGCCCAGCGGCAGGGCCAAAGCAGGGCCACCAGCGCGACGGAAAAGGCCAAGAATCAGGCGGCGGGCATGGCGGAGAAGGCCAAGAATCAGGCCAAGGGTGCCGTGGGCAAGACGGGCGACGCCGCCGACCGCAAGACCGGCGGCAAGTTCGCGGGTCACGTAGACAGGGCGCAGGACAAGGCCAACGACGTCATCGACGGGCGGACGCCTGGTCAGCAATAGATCTCATTGATCACACCCGGGGACGCCTGCGGGCGCCCCCGGTCTTTTGCCGCGCCGGCTTGACTCCGTTCGGGTGGAGCCATGCTTGTGCGCGGGATGGGTCGGCCGCGTGGCATCGGCGGTCGCTCGGTGAGGCGCACGGCCGCTCCTGTGCGCACGCGGGCACAACGGCTCGCCGCAATCGCGCGGAAAACTCCGTTCAGCGAAGCCGTGCTGGATTTACAACCGCCGGGTCTGGCGGACCAGGCCGCCCTCGCACCAGTCGTGGTAGTCGAACAGCGTGGGCTGGGCGAGCAGCCGCCTGGTGTTGTGTGCCCAGGTGGCCATCAGTTCGTCGCCCTCCTCCTCGGCCTCTTCGACCAGTTTGCGCAGTTTGCGGCGCGGATGGGCCTTGAAGCCGGTGCGGATCGCGTCGGCGGCATAGATGTAGCAGCAGTGCAGGGCGAATCTGCGGGCCGCGCAGGCCGGATCCATCGCGAGGTCGAACAGGGTCGCGATGAGCCGATCGCCGGCGATGAGCAGATCCCAGTCGGGCGGCATGGAGCTCAAGGGCACCGAGTCGGGCGCGTAGGCCCAGCTGCGCAGCTCGTTAGGACTCGGATCGACCGGGTTCGCGAAACCGCGAAACACCGCCGAGGTGGCGCTCATCCTTCAGACCCCCTCCGAAGCGCGATGACCAGCGGCGTTGCTGCGGCGACAACGTAGCGTGCGTGCAACGCCACGCGGAAGGCCTGTCATCAATCCGTTATCGGAACCGAGTGCCATATTGCCGACTCCAGATGGGCATGGGGGGTTTGGTGGCCTGTCTGACCGTCACCGCCCTGCTCGGCGCCTGCACCCCGGGCAGGCACCGACCGAGCCCGCGCAGGCGCCGGTGATGTCGCCCACCATCATCAACCAACGCGTCTCCGTTGTCGATGTCGCATCTCATTTTCGATGCGTTCCGGCTGAACTCGCGACCGACCGGCGGGGCCCTCGCGCCGCTAAGTTGAGTCGGCTAGACTCAAGTCTGCTATGGATACTCAGCGCCTCACGACCAAGTCCCGCGAAGTGATCACTTCGTCCGTGTCCACCGCGCAGCAGCGCGGGCACGCCACCGTGGAGTCGTGGCACCTCCTGCTCGCGCTCCTCGACACCGGCGGCTCGACCGCGGTCGGGCTGCTGCGCGCGGTCGGTGCCAACCCGGCCGACGTCCGGCGCGCCGCCGCGCGCGCCGTGGAGCAGTTGCCGACCGCCCGCGGCAGCACGGTGGCCGAGCCGTCACTGTCGCGCGAGTTCGTCAACGCCATCAATGCCGCCGAGCAGATCGCGCGCCCGCTCGGCGACGAATATGTGTCGACGGAGCATCTGCTGGCCGGGCTGGCCCGGGTCGGCGGCGCGGTGGGCATGGCGCTCAAGCAGTCCGGCGCGACCGAGGAGGCGCTCGTCGCGGCGTTCCCGCAGATCCGGGGCGCCGACCGGCGCGTGACCACCCCCGATCCGGAGCAGCAATACCAGGCGCTGGAAAAATACGGCGTGGATCTGACGGCGCGGGCCCGCGACGGCAAGGTGGATCCGGTCATCGGCCGCGATGCCGAGATCCGTCGCGTGATTCAGGTGCTCTCCCGGCGTACCAAAAACAATCCGGTCTTGATTGGAGAGCCGGGCGTCGGCAAGACCGCCATCGTGGAGGGGCTCGCCCAGCGGATCGTGGCCGGCGATGTGCCGGAGTCGTTGCGCGACAAAAAGCTCGTCAGTCTCGACCTCGGCGCGATGGTGGCGGGCGCGCAATATCGGGGCCAGTTCGAGGAGCGGCTCAAGAGCGTGCTCGAGGAGATCAAGTCCAGCGATGGGCAGGTCATCACGTTCCTCGATGAGCTGCACACCGTGGTGGGCGCGGGCTAGGGCGAGGGCTCGATGGACGCGGGCAACATGCTCAAGCCCATGCTGGCCCGTGGCGAGCTGCGCATGGTCGGCGCGACCACATTGGACGAATATCGCGAGCATATTGAGAAGGATCCGGCGCTGGAGCGGCGTTTCCAGCCGGTGCTCGTGGGCGAGCCGTCGGTGGAGGACACGATCGGCATCCTGCGCGGGCTCAAGGAGCGCTACGACGTGCACCATGGCGTGCGCATCACCGACGCCGCACTTGTCGCCGCCGCAACGCTTTCCGACCGTTACATCACCGAGCGGTTCTTGCCCGACAAGGCGATCGACCTGATGGATGAGGCCGCCTCGCGCCTGCGCATGGAGATTGACTCGCGCCCGGTCGAGGTCGACGTGATCGAGCGTCAGGTGCGCCGGCTCGAGATCGAGGAGATGGCGCTGGCCAAGGAGCCCGACCCGGCGTCGGCGGAGCGGCTGGTCAAGTTGCGCGCTGAGCTCGCCGACCGGCGGGAGCAGCTGGCGGCGCTGTCGGCCAGGTGGAAGGAAGAGAAGGCGCACATCCAGAAGATCTCGGCGGCCAAGGAGCAGCTGGAGGAGTTGCGCAGCACGGCCGACCGGGCCGAGCGCGATCTCGACCTGGCCAAGGCGTCCGAGCTGCGCTACGGGCGCATCCCGCAGCTGGAGCAGGAGCTCGCGGCCGCCGAGGCCGAGCTCGCCGTGCTGCAGGCCAAGGGCGCCATGCTCAAGGAGGAGGTCGGGGCCGACGACATCGCCGAGGTGGTCTCGTCGTGGACCGGCATTCCGGCCGGCCGCATGATGGAGGGCGAGACGGCCAAGCTGCTGCGCATGGAGGAGTCCTTGCGCTCGCGCGTGATCGGCCAGCAAGAGGCGGTGACGGCGGTGTCCGATGCCGTGCGCAGGGCGCGTGCCGGGATCGCCGATCCCGACCGGCCCACGGGCTCGTTCCTGTTCCTCGGTCCGACCGGGGTGGGCAAGACCGAGCTGGGCAAGGCGCTGGCCGAGTTCCTGTTCGACGACGAGCGTGCCATGGTGCGCATCGACATGAGCGAATATGCCGAGAAGCATTCGGTGGCAAGGCTTGTCGGCGCCCCGCCCGGTTATGTCGGCTACGAGGAGGGCGGGCAGCTCACCGAGGCCGTGCGGCGCCGGCCCTATTCGGTGGTGCTGCTCGACGAGGTCGAAAAGGCGCACCCCGACGTGTTCGACATCCTGTTGCAGGTGCTCGACGACGGGCGGCTCACCGACGGGCAGGGGCGCACGGTCGACTTCCGCAACGCGATCCTCATCCTGACGTCCAACCTGGGCACCCAGGTGATCGGCAACCCGACGCTCACTGAGGACCAGCGGCGCGAGGCCGTGCTCGCGGTGGTGCGCGGGCACTTCAAGCCCGAGTTCCTCAACCGGCTCGACGACATCGTGGTGTTCCAGGCGCTCAGCCAGGACGAGCTCACGTTCATCGTCGACATCCAGCTGGAGCGGCTGCGCCGCCGCCTGGCCGACCGCCGCCTCGCCCTCGAGGTGACCCCCGAGGCGCGGCAGTGGCTGGCCAGCCACGGTTACGACCCGGTCTACGGCGCGCGTCCACTTCGGAGGCTCGTGCAGTCGGCGATCGGTGACGCGCTGGCCAAGGCGTTGCTGTCCGGCCAGATCCGCGACGGCGACACGGTGACGGTGTCGAGAGAGGGCGACGCGCTGAAGGTGAGCTGACCTCCTCCTTGAGATGGAGCGGCTTTCGGTCTGAAGTGTCAGGCACGGCTTGGACTCGCCGTTTACGGTGTGCGTATGTCATACACGCCACCACCACCGCCGGTCGTGCCTGCGGCCGCCCGCCCGGGCACGGTCAACCTGGCCACAGCGCTGCTTCATCTTCTGGCTTTCCTTTCATTCGTCTCCCTCGGGCTCACGATTTACACCGCGACGCTCTACGACACGACCAAGATCGAGCAGATTTACCAGGACGCCGGTGCGGACGACTCGCTGGCTCAGACCAGCGCGGCCGCCGCCGTCGTCTTCGTCTACATCGGAGCCGCCCTGGGCCTGGTGATCGCGCTCGGTTACCTGATCACGGCGATCGGCGTGGGCAAGGGCAAGCAGTGGGCGCGCATCCTGGCGTGGGTGTGGGCCGGTCTGTTCGGTGTGTGCTGCGGCCTCGCGGGCCTCGCGGGGCAGGCGGCCACGGGCGCGCTCAGTGGGATGGGCGGCAACACCGGCGGCATCGACCAGGCGAAGGTCAGCGAGGGGATCGCCGCCCTCCTCCCAGGCTGGCTCAACACGGCGAGCCTGGCGCTGGGCGTCATCTCGCTGATCGCCGCGATCGCGGTGGTCATCCTGCTGGCCCTGCCGCCGTCGAATCCGTTCTTCCGCAAGCCCGAAGCACAGTGGACGCCACCCACCTACCCCGCGCCGTAATTCAATCCCGTAAAGGTGCAATAACGCAATAACGGGACACAACGGTCACCCTCCGAGTAACTTCCTCATCAGGACGCTTACTCGGGGGGTTGTGTTATGAGTCGGCCAAAACGCCCGCTGGTGGTCGCCGCCGCGGCGATCATCATGGGCCTGATCGCCCTGCTGCATCTGGCCAGCGCCGTGGTCTCCTTCCTCGCCATCAACGAGGCGACACGGGCCTTCCGGGACATGGCCAGGCGGGAACGGTTCGAGGTGTCCGACATCGACGCGGGCATCAACGGGCTGCGAGCGGGCCTCATCTGCTCCGGGGCCGTCCTGGTGCTGTTCGCGCTCCTGCTGGCCGCGCTCGCCTACGGCATCTGGCGCGGCAACCGGCCGGCGCGCATCGTCACGTGGGTCGTTTGTGGACTGGGCGTGCTGTGTTCGTGCTGTTCCGGTCTTGGCTCGGCCGCGTCGTTCAGCTCCGCCGGCACCACGACCACCGACCGCAGCGAGGTCCTGGGCAACCTGGTCATCCGCGCCCTGCCCGACTGGGCCGGCGCCGTCCTCGCGGGCTCGTCCGGCCTGTCCATCCTGGGCTACATTGCCACTGCCGTACTGCTCGCTCTCCCCGCCGCCAATGCCTATTTCAAGAGGGGTACCGAGTCCGGCTGGCAGCCGCCCACCTACCCGCAGACCCATCACCCGCACCCGACCTACACCCAGCCGCCCGCGCATCCCTCCCACCCGGCACCGTCCTCCTCACCGGCTCGGCCACCCTCGAAGCAGCCGCCCACCCCGCCCACTGCCGAGCAGCCGCCCTCGAAGCAGCCGCCCACCCCACCCACCGACCAACCGCCCTCGAAGCAGCCGCCATCACAACCATGAGGTGACACGATGACCCCCACCGCACCGGAGACCGCCGCCGAACAGGCCGTCGAGGCTGATCCGGCGCGGCAGGAGGCACCGGCATCCGAGCGCCGTGTCGCGCTGGTGACCGGCGCGACCGCAGGCATCGGCCGTGCTTTCGCCGTGCGCCTGGCCACCGAGGGCTGGGATCTGATCCTGGTGGCGCGGGATGCCAAGCGGCTCAAGGAGTTGTGTGCGGGTCTGTCCGCGAGCTATCTGGTGGGCGCGGAGGCGTTGCCCGCCGACCTGTCCACCGACGAGGGCACGGCGGCGGTCGAGGGCCGCCTCAGGTCGGCGAAGATCGACCTTTTGGTCAACAACGCCGGCCTTTCGCTCAACACGCCATTCCTGAAGTCCACGGTGGACAAGGAGCTGTACCTACTCTCAGTAAATGTCCAGGCTGTGATGCGACTAACGCACGCGGCTTTGCCGAGCATGGTCGACCGGGGCTCGGGCGGCATCATCAATGTATCGTCAGTGGCCGGTTTTGCTGCGACTATGCCCGGCAGCACGTATCCGGCGAGCAAGGCTTGGGTAACGCATTTCAGTGAATCCATAGCTCTTTCTGTGGCGCGTCATGGCGTCCGTGTGATGGCGCTGTGTCCCGGATTTACCCGCTCGGAGTTCCACGAACGGGCAGGCATTGACATGAGCAAGACCCCGAAGTGGATGTGGCTCGACACCTCGTCCGTCGTCGCCGAGGCACTGCGTGACCTGCAGAAAGGCCGGACGGTGAGCGTGCCGAGCCGCAAGTACAAGGTCCTCGTCGGCTTCCTGCGGCACACGCCGACGCCCCTCCTGCGACGCTTCGCAAAGGGAGCAAGGGTACGAACCGGACGCGACACAGAGTGACGCACCCCCTGTAGCCAGGTGGAATCACGCGTTGTAGTCTCTGGTCCATGTCCGCACGCGACGACCTCCGTAAATTCATCACTGACCTAGCGGTGATGCGCGGGCGGTTCGTCCTGTCGTCGGGGGCGACGTCCGATTGGTACCTCGACATGCGTCGACTGACACTCGACCACCGCGCCGCGCCACTCGTTGGCAAGGTTATGAACGAACTCACAGCGGATTGGGAGTTTGACGCGGTGGGCGGGTTGACCATGGGCGCCGACCCGATCGCCACGGCGATGCTGCACACCGCTGACCGGCCATTGGACGCGTTTGTGGTGCGCAAGGCGGACAAGATTCACGGCCTGCAGCGTCGGATCGAAGGACCCGAGGTGGCTGGTCGCAAGGTGCTCGCTGTCGAAGACGTCAACACTACGGGGAGTAGCGTTTTAACCGCCGTCGGGGCGCTCCGCGAGGCGGACGCCCAGGTCATCGGCGTTGCGGTTATTGTCGATCGAGGCGCGGGTGAGGTGGTCCGAGCCGCCGGACTGCCATATCGGGCCGCCTATACGTTGGCCGACCTTGACCTGTCGGCCTAACGGAAGTCAGATCCGTACCTGCTAATATGTAGGTGGATCGATGCTGTTGTTGGAAGGATGGATCACGTGGGAACTGCCCTGGTGGAAACCCCGCTGCCTCAGATCTCGCCGCTCGCCGGCGAGCCAATCGAACGAGCCGACGCTGAGCGCCTCGCCGGCGTCCTCAAGGCTCTCGCCGACCCGGCCCGGCTCCGGCTTCTCAGCCTGATCCAGTCGGCCCCGGAGGGCGAGGCCTGCGTTTGCGACCTGACCGCCCCGCTGGGCCTGTCCCAGCCAACTGTTAGCCACCACCTGCGCATCCTCACCGAGGCCGGTCTGCTGAACCGGGACAAGCGCGGTGTGTGGGCGTACTACAGCCTGGTGCCGTCGGCCATCGCGACGGTTGCCGAGCTGCTTACGCCGCCTCGCAAGCGCGCCACGAAGAAAGCGCGGTAATTCGCGCCCCGCTAAAAAGCACGTCACTGGCGTTTCCTTGCAAAGCGCCGCTGGGTTGAGCCAGACCCGGCGGCGCTTTGTGCATGGTGCAAGTTACGCACAGTAATTTGCCCAAACTCCGAGTCTGGTTCATATTGTTGGGTTCTAAGCTGGCGCGGAACCCCTTCACCCCTCGGAGCCTGAAATGGGACGGCACAACCTGTCGCGTTTGCTCGGCAGCGACGCGGAACCACCCGACGACGGTGACGGTTTCAAGCACGGCCCGCACGCCCACGCGACCGGTTACGGGCCCCCGCCGCCCTCCTACCGCCGCCGCAAGCGCCGCAAGATGCGCACACCGCTGGCGGTGATCAGCGCGCTTGCCGTGATCGGCGCCGGCACGGTCATCCTGCGTTCGGTCGCGGCCGACGCCGACGGATGCAGCAGCTCCGGGATCAGGCTCACGGTCGCGGCCGACCCGGCCATCGCACCCGCCATCGCCGACATCGGCGCCCGCTGGAGCTCGACCCACCCGTCGGTCAACGGCGCCTGCGTGCGCGTCGAGGTCGTGGCGAAGCCGTCGCACGGGATAGCCGAGGGCATCGCCACCTTCGCCGGCGGCTGGGTCGACGTGGCCGCCCAACCCGCGCCCACACCATCCGAGGCCGACCTTCCCGTGATCTGGATCCCCGACTCGTCCTACTGGATCGGGCGCGTCCTCGGCGTCAACCGCGACGCGTTCGAAGGCACCATCGGGTCGGTGGCCTCGAGCCCGGTCGTGCTCGCCGTGCC
>JBIOYB010000519.1:0-8593 GCA_044869915.1 Allorhizocola sp. | reverse complement strand
CGCCATAGTTAATCAATGCCCCGGATAGGTGAGACAACAGCCAGGATGCCTCAGATCAACGGGACTGCCCTGGAAACGATGGGACAGGACACCTGCCTCGACATCATCAAAACAGGGACTACGGATGGCACGGGTCTTGCCGCCCCCGCAGACCGTCACACTTTCTATGCACCCGCCCAGTACCGAAAAGAGAGCGCTCTCGGATGAACGACTTTCACCAAATCGGCCGAACAGACGAGGGAGAGAAGGTGTAAGTCGGCCACAAAGGTAAGCAATCGCCGCCAAAGGCGAGGTACACGGAGTCAACTACAAGCTCGCCGGGCCGCTCGCCGCGATCGGGCTGCGTCGCCTACCTTCCAGCTACCGGTTCACCTGGCGATGCAGGAGGCGGCCCTACGATGACCGCAGAACGCCTCTGCGTCTTCGCCGAAGGGCAACTCCCGTGACGATCCGCCATTTCACCGCGTCCGCCGTCGTACTCAACGACGCCGACGAAGTGCTGCTGGTCCACCACAACAAGATCGGCCTTTGGCTCTACCCCGGCGGCCATATCGACCCCGACGAATCACCAGGCGAGGCCGCGATCCGCGAAGTGGGCGAAGAGACTGGCATCCACGCACAGGTGCTCGGCGAGAACGGATTCGCGCACGCAGCCGTGCAGGGCCACGTTCCACCATGGTCGGTCATCGAGATGGACGTGACCGACACCAAGGACGGCCAGCACCGCCACATTGACTTCGTCTACGTCTGCCGCGCCTCCAGCGGCACACTCGCCCCACAGCTGGAAGAGGTCGGCGGCGCCCGCTGGGTCGCAGTGGCCGACATCGCCGGGCTACCCACACCCGCCGAGTTGCCCGAGCTAGCGGCCGCAGCAGCACACTGGGCCAAAGCCAGATAGTGCAGATCCCGGCCGGAGGTCAGTAGCCGAGCAGAGCTGCCCCGGCCCTCCACAGGTGCCTACGATCTGGAGTCGATATCCCCGATCATCTCGTCCGGCTCGCCGCTATCCTCGTCGCGATCCCAGCTCAACAGAGAGGGAGCAGCCGCCAGTCGGGTGGTGTGAGCCGGTGCTGCATCCGCACCGCCAGCTCCAGTTTGGAATGTCGTGGCATAGCCTTCACTTCCTCTCGTGTTGAAGGGCTGCCTCCCCTCGCGGGGAGAAAGAAGAAGACCCTTATAGGTCTTCTGGATCGGCCCGATGAGGCCGACAGATACGGTGACCTGGCCAGTCACCAAGATTCAGGTGTGCTCGAGGGGGCTAGGCCGAAGCAGCACAAGCTGGAGCGCCGGCTTAAGCACCCACTCGAGCACACCCACGCCGCGGAGAACGCCCGGCAGGACGGCGGCCGCCGAGGCCAGTCGCCGAATACTTAAGCCCAGTACCGCGTTGTGAGGTGAAATGGACCGCGCCTAAAACCTCACAGCACCTCACAGCACCTAACAGAGCAGGTCACAGCGTTGGCTAAGTTCAGCTGTGAGGTTTTTGCGACGGCGTGAAACCCTCACAGCGAAACCTCACAGCACAGGGTCGCGACCGATTCCGCACGATTGAGCGGGTTTGCTAAGGCGGGTCTGTCAGCCGTCGCTGTCCACGATCAGCTGCCTGCCCATGGGCCGCCCCGGATACAGCCGGTTAGTCCCCGATCTCGCGAACGGCTGCCACGTCACGTGCGTGAAGGTAAGTCCGGCGCGGGGCGGCTGGGATCGACTCATACCCGATCGGTGTGGAACCACGCCGAACTGAAGCTGACGACGCAATCGAAGGAGGTCCCCTCAGGTCCGGCACGCCCCTGAAGAGCAATCGTCAACCCCAGTGACGAAGTCTTTCAGTGTGATGATTGGTTCTGCTGGTGGGTCGCATCTTGGCCTTGGGACCGTCCGCGGGGTGGATCAGCCTGATGAGGTGCAGGGCTGCGGGGCGACAGTGCGGGCGCGAAGCCGGGGATCAGGGTCATTGCCTGCGTGATCTCCCGGGCCGGGTATGGCGTTGCCCGGGTTTCGCCGAAGAAGTTCCAGTAGAAATCGTTCATGACGGCCGCGACTGGCGCGTAACGGCTGATCAGATCCGCGAACGGCTCGGGGGCACCTGCGGGTAGGGCTCCCGCGGCGCAGCGGCGCAGGTAGTCGTAGCGCTCGACGGGTCCGCCAGTGTCGGGGGCGGCGATCCCGACGACGTTGGCGACGATCCAATTGAGCAGTTCCCGCACGGCGTAGCCGGCGTCGTGGCTGGCGTTGCGGGTCAGGAAATCCCGCTCGTCGGTGGACAGGTCGAACCGGGGCGAGTTGGCTAGACCGAGATCGGCGAGGTAGAGACGATGGCCGTCGGTCAAAATGTTGCGGAAGTGGGCGTCGAAGTGCAGCAGCCCGTTGGCGTTCATGAAGGCGATATCGGCCTGTAGGTGCCGATGCACCATCGCGCAGGCAGCGCTGACCGTGTCAGGACCGGCGGCTAGCTGCTTGGCCAGCCAGCCGTCCAGGTTCTGCGGGATGTATTCCAAAAACAGCACCACGCTCGCCGAGGCCTGGGCGAGGGCATGCAGCCGCCGCCGCACCACCGCCGAGCCTTCCCAGTACGCCACGACACGCTCGATGTCAGCGTGCTCGTCGGCCGGCGGCGGCGCACCGGGCAGCACCCGCCAGTGATACAAAAGTGGAAACGCCTCGGTCTGCTTGGTGAGCACCCAGTTCGTCGTCATGGTGTTCGCGGCCAGTTCCCGCCACGCGCCGAACCCGGCCGCAGGCAGCAGGACGACTCCGTAATGGCAAAACGTAGGCAGCCCGAAAAGGTTCGCGGTGGACATGACGTTGCACGGGTCACGCTCCAGGTCGGTCAGCGGGACCCGCTTCACGAACACCGGCGTGCCGGCGATGTCCAGCAACGCCGAGATACCGCCGACGCCGGACCCGATGGCCGGGGCTGCGTCCACGAGCTGACCAAGCTGGCGATCACTGAGTAGGGCCAACGCAGTGGACACCTCGCCGTACCTGACCACGCGGGCCCCGTGCGACATATCCGCGCCGTCGTGCGGCAGTCCACTCACCGCATTCCCTTCTTCGATGACCATTTAGGAGCTGCCGAGAGCCTATCTGCCGGAAACGAGACCGGGACCGGCAACAGACGTCTCCCCCGAAGGCAAAACCTCTCAGGCCAATAGCGGCGACAGCGGGAAACCTCACAGCCCGGGCCTAGAGGACATCCCTTGACCAGCGCTGATAGGTTCTGGGATGCGCCGAGAGGTTTTCAGCACGGCTCATTTCACCTCACAACGCGGTACTGGGTAATGCACGCGTTATCCACGGGCATACCCGTGCCGCCCCTTGGGGGGCGGCCGTCATTTCGAACTTAAGGAGCCGAGGCCCCAGGAGTGCGATCCTGAAGCCCCGGCCTTTCCCCTCAATCGTGTCCAGGGCCGGTTCTTGGTCGTGCGATCATTTCGCCTCGACCGACCTGACGCGATCCTGCTTCACCCCGCCCAGGTTTTGTGTAGGTCACCAGCACCGGTCACGATCTCCACGGGCACCCGGCCGCAAGGATTCAGTCATCGCTTACGACCCAAGCCCTTTGGAGCCAAAGAGCCACCGGCCAGCGTCAGGCATCCTCGAGACGCGAGCCTGGGATGACCGCCCCGGATCACCGGCCGGTGGCCGCTTTCACGCCGAAGGGTCGGCGTGCCCCCGTTCTGCCTCGTCCCATGCTTGGCGGATAGCTTCCAAGCTGCGCTGCTGCACATGGGGTGCACCTTGCTGGGCTTGGACCCGCGCGATGTTCAACCTGTACCGGTGACCCCTGCTCGTACCGGCCAGAAACGTGAACACCTCCGCCAGCCCGGCATACCGAGCCGTCAACCGGTCATACAGGTGCGCAATGTCATCACACTGCTCATCGCCACACGACGCGATGTGCTCCGCCTGCACAACCGCCTCGTCAAACAGCAGGAGAAACTCGATGATCATACATTTCCGCCTACATTGATCGTTGGTGGCTTTCGCGTGATCAGCGAGACAGTCGGGCCGCGGAACCCCACCGGCACCCGGATTGTCTTGTGCTCCTTGGCATCCCATCCCGCTGATCACGCTCACCACCTTGCCCGCCGGGCGTCCAATGCGGACAGATGGACGACCGTGCAATATCCGTGCATCGATATTGCCAAGCGGAACGCGGTCTGTCTCAATGGTTTCAAGGACCCGACAGCCACAACACGCATGGGGTGACAGATGAAACGTATCCGGCTGGCGCAGCGACGCAAAGCACTTGGCCTGACCCAAGAAAACCTCGCCGAGCTACTCAACGTCGATCCCTCCACCATACGCCGCTGGGAAGCCGGAACCTCCGAACCGCAACCATGGCTGCGACCACGATTGGCCAAAGCTCTCAAGGTTTCTTTGGAGGTGCTGGCCGGCATGCTCGGCGACGTCGACGGCGTACGCTCCGACACCTGGAGCATCCCCGTACCGGTCGAAGTCCTTTGGCCCGAACTGCGCGACAACGAACCCATCAACAATCCCACCGAACGTACCCTCAAAGAGCTGAGCATCTTCGTGAGGAGCGACATGCTGACCAGACGCGACACACTCGCCTCCGCAGTCAAAGCCATCACCGGCCCGGCATTACTCGGCCCTCTCACCGGCTCGCTCGCCACGCAACCAAGCCAACTCACACCCCGCGACCACGCAACCCAACGCATCGGCGCAAACGAGGTCGAGGCCATCGAACGTTCCACCCGCTACTTCGCCACCACCGACGCCGAAATCGGCGGCGCGCTCAGCCGCGAAGCCGCGGTCGGACAGCTCAAATACGCCGTGGACCTGGCCCGGCACGCCAGCTTCAACGAAGCTACGGGCAACCGGCTCTTGGCCGTGATCGCCGAGCTGTCCGGACTGGTGGGATGGCTCTGCCACGACTCGGGGATGCCTGGCCCGGCACAGAAATACTTCACCTATGGCCTCCAAGCGGCCCGCGAATCTGCCGATCCACGAGCGCCCCTGCTGGTCGTCAGCATCCTGGCCGACATGGCCCAGCAGATGCGCTGGCTTGGCCGCCCAGAAGCTTCCTTGCGCCTACACGATCTCGCCATCGACCAGTTCCCGGCCGATCGACACCGGTTCAGGGTGCTGCGCGCAGTGCTGGCCGCCAAACGGGTCGAGGACAGCTTGTGCTATTTCGGTACCTCACGTTTGCCGGAAGTGCAAAGCGCAGTGAGTATGTCGTTCGACCTATATGCCGAGGCCGACGAGGAGGACAGGGCGACGGCGGCGAGGCTGTGGCATCGTGCCCTGGACATGTCAGAAGCAGAGCTGTCGATGGCGGCAGCCGCAGCTTACCTGATCATGGCGAAAGAAGATTCACACCTGGTGGCAGACGCCGAGACATACACGATGACCCAGCTGGCAAAGACCGACGAGGGGCAGTGCCGAGACAAGATCTTTCGCCAGATTCGTCTGGCAAGGTTGCGCCTGCTGGCCGGTGAAGCCGAACAGGCATGCGACGACGGTGATGAGGCGCTCGACATGGCCGGAATGGTGCAGTCGGCAATGATCCGAAAGCGCCTACGCGAGCTGCTGGCTGACTCCGAGCCATACGCCGACGTGCCACGCGTGGTGGAATTCCGCGACCGACTCCGTACAACAGTCATGCGGATGAACTGACTACCCAGCAACAGCCCGCGGATGGTTGCCGACTTCGGCTCAGCTACTCCGTGTCGACCTCGGCGGAACCGACCAGGTCGGTGCTGGCGTCGAGCTCGAGTTCGGCGACAAAGGGCACTATCCGCTCCGCTAGGAACTTGCTGCGCAGGTCTACGAACCCTGTCCCGTCTCCCTTGGCCAGCTGGCGCCAGGCCGCCGCGGGAATGCCGTGGCTTTCCAGGATTTCTTGTCCGTTGGGCATGGTGATTCCTGTTAGCGCCATGCGGGCACCTATACCATGGCCTGTCGGCAAGATGATGCGGTTGGCCGGACGGTAGTCGCGGTCGACGACCTGCCGGAAAAGGGACGAGCCGCTGCTGGCCAAGAGCATGCCGACGTCGATGACTTCACCGGTGGTCATGCACCGTGCTGGGAACTCTGACAGCTCCCAGATCAGATAGGCCCTCGTGCGGGCGCTGTTCAAGTTGAACTTCTCGGGTATGGGCTCTACCGGCACGTCTTTGTGAGTGATCTTCCCGTGCCCGTTGGCAAATGCGATCATTTCGTCGAGCGCCTTGCGCACAGCAGTGGAGTTCGCGCTGGCGAACGCCTCGGTCCACGAGGTGGTCCAGAACCACCGCCGCAAGGAGGCCAGCTGCGACCCCGACGGGTTCTCCCGGTGGTGGAAGAAGACGGTCAGCAGCATGAGCTGATGCGCATATGGCAGGTAACGGAACAACGGCACCTTGATCTGCTTCTGCAGGAAGCCGGTGGCGGCGACCATTGCCTTTGCGGTTTCCTTGGCCGCGTTTTCCACCTTGCCGTCGACCCTGCGCACTACCGCGTTCCAGTCCGGCGCCATGACATCCTGTTCGCCAGCGATCGCAAGCACCGTACGGAAGACGGTCTCCCTTCGCGGCTCGCCGAACCCAAGATCTGCGATCTGTGTGACGATCCGATCGATGCGCTCGGCGAGGGTGACCTCTTCACCGTGCCGGAACGTGAGCGCGGACACCATTTGATCCGAGGTGATCTTTTGGCCACTCTGGTTGATGCGGGAGAACACCTCAACCGCCTGGTTGAGATCACCGCCAATCAGATGGCTCAGCGCGATCTTGTACGACTTGACGCGCTGGGTGATCAGTTCCGCCTCTTGCACTAGCCGGTCCGCCTGCACTTCGCCTTCCGTCTCGACCAGCACGCGAGAGAACCTTAGGAAGTCCAAGGTCTTAAGCACCGACCTGAGCGGTAGATAGTGCGCTGGCGCCGCCCCCGTTGGGTAGTGGCGATAGTGTGCGCTTCTCTCGGCTGCCCGCAGGTCGCGGTAGATCCACCAACGCCAGTCTTTCTGATCTGTCGTTGCAGCCACGTCGGGCCTTCGGCAAAGGCATCCGAACAAGGTGGATACCCGTTGATGGCCGTCGAGGATGTAGGAAACGCTGCTGCCCGGCTCGGGATCGGGAATCTCGATATCACCGATCTGGCTCAGGCTCTGTACCGGCTCGTCGGTCTGCCACACCAACAAGCTGCCGATGGGGTAACCCCGCTCGATGCTGTCGAACAGCTCGAGCATCTGTTCGGGCCGCCACACGAATGGCCGGTTAAACACCGGCACACGCAGCTTCCCTGTGGCGACCCTGTCGAGGAGCTCGTCCATCATGACGATCTCAGACATGGTGCTGTTCAGTGCGGTCACGGCATCCTCACACCAGTTGTCGGATCTTCCTGAGCAGATACATCAGCTCCTCGTGGACTTCCTCGCCAAGACTGCGGAAGTCTTCCACGGTCAAGACCGAGTCGTGAGGCACCAGCGGCTTGGGAAACGTCTTGCCAAAGCCGTGATTCCAAATTTTTCGGACGTGCTTGTCCAGATCGTCGAAGAGATTCTTCGGGCCATGCGACACGCCCTTTTTCATGTCAATCCAACGTTGCTGCTCCGGGGTCATGGCACGAAGGTGCTCTATCAGCAACTCGGCATGCGGATGCGTCGAACGCCTCAGTACCGCATCGGGAAGGTAATTCTCCACTTCGTGGCGCAGCCACATGTGGTGGATCGGCTCGTGCGGAGGCCACGGCTCCACCGTACCTTCGTCGAGGGCGATGTCCAGCTTGTCATCGTTGTCCTTGACGACCACTACCCGGCATAAGCGCTGGAACTTGCTTGCCCTTGCCTGCATTACAGGCGGCTGATGGCTGGTTCCGCCGGCGTGGATGATGTCCAGCCAGTTGCGCTGCAGCGCGCCATACAGATCCGGCGCATAAGCCATAAACACCGCCCACAAAAAGCTGCCGTCGCCGTGTCCGTTCTCCACCACAAGGTAGACCGGCAGGTTGAGGTCGTCGGTCATCGGTTTGAGGTTCTCGGCGGTCACCCTAATGTGCTGGCGCTCCTGCACCCCTTGCCACGCCGCGGCCTTGCTGGCGTTGAGGATGTACTCACGCCAGCTTGCCTCATTGGGGAGATTGCTTTCCAGGTAAGCGACGGCGACCATGGCTACCTCCGGGTCCGGATACCAGTCGTGCCTGCCCTCGATAGTGAACTCCACCATCCGCAAGACGGCCATGGGCTCGGCTACCTCGCCGGCAAACAGTTCCCGCTCCAAGTTAAGCAACACGAGAGTTGGACCTTCTCATCTGGGCGGCGGTGAGCGCCCTGACCTCTTCGAAATCCTCGGTGAAAACGCCGTCAGGCCACGAGCTGAGCCGTCCGGCCTCGTCGATATCGATGCGATCGGCGTTGGCCGACCGGCCGTCATGGTGGACGAAATACACGCCCACATGGCCGGGACCGACCGGGCCCTCCTCGGCTATGCGCCTTCGCAGACGCAGCAGCAGGGCTTCGCTGTGGGTCTCGATGAGGAAACGGTTGCCGGTCAGATGTGCTGCCCGAAGGTAGAGGTCGGCCAGTTGGGCGTGCGCGGCCGGGTGCAGGTGTAGCTCCGGCTCCTCGACCACGTAAAGCGTCGGC
>JBIOYB010000518.1:0-14682 GCA_044869915.1 Allorhizocola sp. | reverse complement strand
TCGCCCCTGGCGAGACCGCCCAAAACACCAAGCTCGCCGGACTCCCGCCCGGCACTCTCACCCTCAATCTCCCCACCGGCCGCCCAGACGTCGCCATCCCCGTCATCGAACTCTTCCTCGAGTGACGTGATCTGTCGGGATCGCGACCGCTTCCTGAGCTGAAGTGGGTGCCAAAGTGGACGCGTGACCGACATAGTGATCCGGGAGGTAGCGGCCAGCCCGGACGGCGTGATCGAGGCACGGGTGGACTTCGGTCAGGACGGCGGCGCCGACGTGCGGGTCGCCGACCCGGCCGATGCCGAGCAGGAGCAGCTGCTTGCCTGGTACTTCGAAAAGCATCTCGAATATCCGTTCCTGGACAAGGATCTCGAAGAAAAGGCGGCCGCGCAGATCGACGCCTACGGTCAGGCACTGTTCGGCCAGGTGTTCGGGGGCGAGGCGGCCTACGGATACCGTCGCGCCCGCGATCGCGGCTTCGACGGCTGCCGGCTGGTCGTCGAGGGATCGGCCGCGATGCACCGGCTCCACTGGGAGGCCTTGCAGGATCCCGACACCCGCGGTGGCCGGCTGGCATTGCGACTGCCCGTCGTGCGCCGGGTCGACCGCATACCGCTGCAATTCGAGCTCCCGCTCGGCCGCTCGGTCGTGCGCATCCTCGTAATAACCGCTCGCCCCGACGGCCCGCGCGACATCGGCTATCGCACCATCTCGCGCCCGCTGCTCGACGCCGTGCGCCAAGCACGCCTCCCGGTGGCCGTCGACATCGTGCGCCCCGGCACGTGGGAGGCACTGCGAGACCGGTTGCGCGCCACCTCACGTGAGCACGGCACGGGTTTCTACCAGATCGTCCACTTCGACGTGCACGGCGGTTTCGGCAATTCCTCCAGCGGCCGCGGGCGTCACCTCTTCCAAGGCAAACAGGGCTTCCTCTACTTCGAAACCGACAAGCCCGGGGTCGCACGACCCATCGCATCATCGGACGTTGCCCAACTGCTAGCCGAACATCGCGTCGCAGTGGCCGTGCTCAACGCGTGCCAATCGGCGAGGCAGACCGGCAGCGAGGCCAGCCTGGCACAGGACCTGGTCGCGGCCGGCTCACCGGTAGCCGTCGGTATGGCCTACTCCGTGACCGTGTCGGCGGCGGCACGGGCGATGCCGGTCTTCTACGAACAGCTCGCCTCCGGCGCCGATCCGGTGGCCGCCACGTGGGTAATGCGGCAAGAATTGCACGACCACAAGGCGCGGCTCGCATACTTCGACCAAAACCTCTACCTCGAAGACTGGATGCTTCCGGTCGTCTTCGGACAGCGCGATCTGTCGCTGCCGTTGCGTGCGATGGATCCGGACGAGCAGGAGGAGTTCTACGCCCGGCAAGCACGGGTCAGCGCCGAGCCGGCCATCGAATACGGCTTTGTGGGCCGGGATCTCGACATCCACAGTCTCGAGCGACTGCTACTTCTTGATACGAACCGCAATCAAGCTCTGGTGCGGGGCATGGCCGGGGCGGGCAAATCCACGTTGCTGACGCACGTGGCCTGGTGGTGGCAGCGTACGGGCCTGGTGGAGCGAGTGTTCTCCTTCACCTATTTGGACCGCGCCTGGTCCGCTGACCAGATCACGCGGCACATCGCGACGGTGTTGTTCGGGTCGGTCGAGTTCGCGCGATGGGAAAGTTTGTCCTTGGAGGCAAGGCAGGCTCAGATCGCGGCCCGCCTACGCGCGACGCGCCACCTGCTGATCCTTGACAACGCGGAGTCCATCACAGCCAGCCCCGCCGCGATCCCACATGCCCTGTCACAAGTGGAGCGTGACTGTCTCGCGCAGTTCGTGGCCGCCTTGCGCGGCGGTCGCACCCTCGTGCTGGTCGGCTCGCGTCAGGACGAAACTTGGCTCGCCGGTTCGAACACGTACGAGTTGCCCGGTCTCGACCCGCAGGCAGCCTCGGCCCTGCTAGAACGGATCATTGACCGCCACGGCGGAGGCAGCCACCTCACGGACATGGGCGAGCGCAAGGCGCTCAACGACCTCATGAAACTACTCGACGGCTATCCGCTGCAGATGATGGTGGTCCTGCCCCAGCTCGCCGCCACATCTCCATCCCAGATCCTGGAAGAGCTGTCCATGGGAGAAGATCATGCAGACCCGGTTGGTGCCGTGCGGCGGGCGATCGAGTACAGCTACAGCAAGCTCGACCCGGCCATCCAGCGGTCAATGCCCATGTTGGCGCCATTCACCGCAGTGATCCCGGTGTTTGCTCTCGAAGCCGACCAGCAAGCCGCCGTGCAGGCGTTAACCCGAGTCGGACTTGCCACTGCCCATCCAATGCTTGACGGTCGAGTGAAGATCGTGCCCGTGCTACCTTTCTTCCTGCGCAACCGCCTGCACGACCAATCGGAACTGCGCGACATCGCCCATCAGGCTCACTACCGGCTCTACTCTCGCCTCGGATCGGAGCTCCATCAACTGCTGATGGGCAAAACGCCGGAAGAGCGCGCTGCCGGCAGCGACGTCACCACCGCCGAGTATGCCAACCTCACCACGGCCATAGACCATGGCCTGCGCACGGGCCAACCGATCCTCGACATCATCCGCGCCGTCGCCCTGCAATTGCAACGGGCACAGCAGCACGATACCCGACGGCAACTGCTCGACCGCGCGATCAGGGAATTTGGCATCGCCGAAACGCAGGAGCGGCAATGGGAGCTGATCGTCCTTCACGGTCTCGCCGGCACGACCGCCCTGACTCAACGACGATTCGACGACGCGCTGACCCACTACGAAATCGAGCTGGCGATGAAACGGGCCGCCGGGCTGCGACGCCATGAGGGTGGCACTTATCACCAGCTCGGGAGGCTGGCTGAGGAGCAGCGGCAGTTGGGCCAGGCAGAGCGATATTACCTGCTGGCGCTCGAGATTTTCTTGGAGTTTGGTGAGCGGCATGGTGCGGCGACAACCTATGGCCAGCTGGGGATGGTGGCACAGGAGCTCAGGCGGTGGGAGCAGGCGGAAAGCCATTACGCACAGGCACTCGAAATCTTCGTGGAGTCTCATGACCGGCAAAGCACGGCCAGCACATATCACCAGCTCGGTTTGATAGCCCAGGAGCAGGACCGATGGGAGCAGGCGGAGCGGTATTACCGGCAGGCGCTCGACATCAGATTGGAGTTTGGCGACTGGTATAGCGTGGCTCGCACACTTCACAATCTCGGTGCGGTGGCGCAGGAGCAGGGCAGGTGGGAGGAGGCGGAGCGGGATTACCGGCAGGCGCTCGAGCTTAGGCTGAAGTTCAACGACCGGCTTGGTGCGGCCCGCACCTACAACAATCTTGGTGGCTTGGCACAAGCACAGGGGCGGTGGGGGCAGGCCGAGGAGTACTATCGGCAGGCGCTCGACATCAAGTTGACATTTGAGGACCGCTATGGAGCGGTGGGCACCTACCACAATCTCGGCTGGGCGATGTCGAAGCTTGGCCGTCACTCCGGCGCCGTCGAGGCGTGGCTTCACGCGATAGCCCTTGAGCACGCGGAAGCGGGCGGGTGGCCGGAGGACACGCTCGGCGCGCTTCGGCAGGAGCGGGATCTCCTACCGCCAGACGAGTTTGAGCGGTCAGTCGGTGAGATCGTGCCCGTGGAGTCGCGGGACGAGTTTTATGAGGTGCTCGGTGGGCAGGCGGCCAGCAGCTGACGGATTTCGTTGGCGCGGCCGGAGGTGGGGCGCAGGTCGGACTGGCGGCGCTGCAACTGTTGACGGGCGGCCGGGGTGAGCCGCTCGCAGTGGCCTTCGATCAGCCGGCGCAGGGTGCGCAGGGCCCGGGTTTCGTTGAAGGCCTTGGTTTCCATGAGGGTCATGTTGACCAGTTCGCCGATCCATTGTGGATCGGGGTGGGTGTCGATGTAGGCGACTGCGGCCAGGCGCTTTCCGGCGTCGGTGCTGCGGAGATGGGCCGCGACGTCGAAGTCGGTGGTGTCGCGCAGGGTCGTGGTCATCCGGTCCAGGATGTCGGACATGTGCGTGTCGCGGCTGCTGCCGCTCGGGGTGGTCCAGCGGATCTCGTTGTAGCGGGCGGCGAGGCGGTCGATGGGGTCGAGGTCGTCGAGCGAGCGGGATGCGGGGGCTGAGGCTTTGGACAGGGCCTCGCCCACGCCCTCGCGCACGTCGACCTCGATGTCCTTAATGGACTCGCGTGCCTCGTCGGCGACCCTGGCCGCGTCCTGGGCGGTCTGGGCGGCGGCCTCGACCGTCCGCTTCAGCGTGAAGCCGAAGCCCGAGATCTCAGTGAAGAAGAAGCCCAGGGCCGCGAGCACGACCACGCCCAGCGCGGCTATGGGCGGATCGGACATCTGGGGGTGGCGGCAGATCGTGACGACCGCGCCGGAGCCGGCGAGCTGCTGGTCGCATACGTCAACGGTGAAGAAGGCGACGGCCACGAGGGCGACCGCGACCACGGCTATCGAGCCGGCGACCCACTGGACGGTTTTCACGACATCATCATCGTGTACCCATCGGCGGGCCCGCGCGGCGGGTGCGCCGCGCGGGGTACCGACTAATCGTCCTCACCAAAAGCCAACCGGTTGCGCTTGAACAGCTTCGGCAGATGCGGCAGGGCGATCGCGGCGACCGCCAGCAGGAGCAGGGTCAGGGTCAGCGGCCGAGTGACGAAGATGGACAGATCGTTGTCGGACAGGAGCATGGCCCGGCGGAACTGGGTTTCCATCATGGGTCCGAGGATGACGCCCAGGATTACGGGCGCGATCGGGAACTCGAGGTGTCGCATGAACATCGCGATGACGCCGATCGCGTAGGCGATGATGACATCGATGATGTTGCCCGACACGGCGTACACGCCCAGCGTGGCGAACACGAGGATGCCCGTGTAGAGGATCGGCCGCGGTATCTGCAGCACCTTCACCCAGATCCGGATCATCGGCAGGTTCAGCGTGAGCAGCATGATGTTGCCGATGAACAGCGACGCGATGAGCGCCCACACCAGAGCCGAGGACTTCTCGAACAGCTGCGGGCCGGGCGACAGGTCGAAATAGTTGAACGCGGCCAGCATGACCGCGGCCGTGGCCGAGGTCGGGATGCCGAGCGTGAGCAGCGGCACGAGCACGCCCGAAAACGACGCGTTGTTGGCCGCCTCGGGCCCGGCCACGCCCTCGATGGCGCCCTTGCCCCACTCGTCCTTGTTTTTGGACAGACGCTTTTCATTGAGGTACGAGAGGAACGTCGGCAATTCCGCGCCCCCCGAAGGCAGGGCGCCGAACGGGAAGCCCAGCGCGGTGCCGCGCAGCCACGGCTTCCACGACCGCTTCCAGTCCTCGCGCGTCATGCCGCCGTCGGACAGGGGTGCGACCTGAGACGGCAGTTCGCGAAGGCGCGAGGCGATGTAGAGGGTCTCGCCGATGGCGAACAGGCCCACGATGACCACCACGATGTCCACACCGTCCAAAAGCGACGGCACGCCGAAGGTGAACCGGGCCTGCCCGGTGAGCGAGTCGATCCCGATGAGGCCCAGGAAAAGCCCGAGCGTCAGGGACATGAGCCCGCGGATGAGCGACGACCCGACCAGCGCCGTGACCGCGACCATCGCGAGCACCGCGAGCGCGAAGTAGTCCGACGCGCGGAACGTGACGGCGAGCTTGGCCATCGGGTTGGCGATGAACGTGAGCAGGATTGTCGAGAGTGTGCCCGCGACGAACGAGCCGATCGCGGCCGTGGCGAGCGCGGCCCGCGCCCGCCCGCGCAACGCCATCTGGTAGCCCTCGATCGAGGTGGCTACCGACGCCGATTCGCCGGGTGTGTTCAGCAGGATGGATGTCGTTGAGCCGCCGTACATCCCGCCCGCGTAGATTCCGGCGAACATGATCAGGGTGCCGGTGGGATCGTCCAGTTTGAGCGCCACCGGCAGCAGCAGCGCGATGGTGAGCGCCGGCCCGATGCCGGGCAGCACGCCCACGAGGGTGCCGATCGTGACCCCGATCGCGGCATACAGCAGGTTCTGCACGGTCAGCACATCGGCGAACCCGCCCAGCAGATCGCTCATATCGGCAACACCCCGGCGGGCAGTGAGATCCCGAGCAGCTTGGTGAACACGAGGTAGATCCCCAACGAAAGTCCTATCGCGACGGACGCGTCGCGCACGATCACTTCACGGATCGGCTTGATGCTCATCAGCCGTGCCGCGACAAGGATGAACACGAACGTCGACAGCACATAGCCGACGACCGTGTACTTGAGCACAAAGGCATACGCCACAAGCGCGCCGAGCAGGAACAGCGGCGTGCGCCACCTCACCTCGAGGGGACCGCCGTGCTTGACCAGATACAGCGCCGCGACGACCACCCACATGCCCGTGACGAGGAGCGGGGCGTAGCTCGCCCCGCTCCCATCCCAACCCGACAGGGCTTGGATGAAGAACCCGGCTCCGGCGAGGAGCAGGATCGCGCCCGCGATGCGAACGCCCACTAGCCCAGACCGATCTCGGTAAGGACGCCCTTGATGCGGACGGTCTCACTGTCGAAGTAGGACTTTGCCGCGTCGCCGGACTTGTAGAAGTCCTGCCACTTCTTGTCCTTGAGGGTCTGCTGCCACTGCGAGGAGGCGTGCAGCTTGTCCATCAGCCCGATGACGGCCGTGCGCTCGGCGTTGGTGATGCCGGGCGGTGCGACGATGCCGCGCCAGTTCATGAGCTCGAGGTCGTACCCGCCCTCCTTGATCGACGGGATCCCGTCCTCGGCCTTGGCGCTGGAAACCGCGAGCGCCCGCACGGTACCGGCCTTAATCAAATCGGCGAATTCGCTGGTGCCGGAGACGGCCACGGAGACATCGCCGGACAGCAGCCCGGCCTTTGTCTCGCCACCGCCCGAATAGGCTATGTACTGCTTGGCGACGGTCTTCGCGTCGGCGCCCGCGGCCTTGGCGAGCAGGCCGACCAGGATCTGGTCGGTGCCGCCGGCCGAGCCGCCGCCCCACTTGACCGCGGCCGGGTTGGCTTTGACATCGTCGACGAGCTGCTTGAGCGTCGTGTACTTGGAGTCGCTGCGCACCACGATGACCTCCGACTCGGCGGTGAGCGTGGCGATCGGCGTGGTGTTGGCCAGATTGACGGGCGTCTTGTTGGTCACCACGCCGCCGACCATCACCAGACCGGTGACCATCAGCTGGTGCGGGTTTTTGGCGTGGCTGCTCACGAGCTCGGCCAGGCCGATCGTGCCGGCGGCGCCGGTCACGTTGCGGACCTCGGCCGACTGTCCATTGAGGAGGTTCGCGTCCTGCAGGGCCTTTTGCAGCGATCGGGCCGTGGTGTCCCAGCCGCCGCCGGCTCCCGCGGGCGCCATTATCTGCAGAGTCTTTGTTGGGTACGCGATGGCGGACGCCGTGGCCGACGTGTCGCCACCGACCGATTGCTCAGCACAACCCGCGGCCGCCAGGAGCACCGCGGGGATAACACCTATGAAAATCCGTCGAAGCATTTCGGAAACATGCCTGGAGCCCGTGACCTGAGTCACGCTTCTGTAGCCAACGATTGTTTTGGTCGTTTTGGTCGTGATCTTTTCGGCGTGGCAACCTGGCGAGATCGATGCGCGTCTCAAGGCGCATGCGTTGGATCGCGATATGCACGGTCGTCCTGCTCGCGGGCTGTGCGCAGCACCCGCAACAGCAGCCGGCCGGGTTGGTGGCCCCCGAGCAGGAGGCCCCGCCGGCCAAGTCTACGGATCGATACACGGCCTCGGGCACGGTGCTGGAAAACGTCTCCGCCACCGGACCCAAGCACGGGCCCCAGCTCTGCGTGTCGGTGCGCACCTCGCTGCCGCCGCAGTGCAGCGGCCTGGACATCATCAACTGGTCGTGGGACGCCGTGCCGCACGAGTCCCGCGGCGGCGCGAAGTGGGGCGAATACGAGCTGACCGTCCGCTACGACGGCACAAGCCTCACGCTGGCCGACAAGCCCAAGCAACGGGAGCTCACGGCGCAGGCCCCGCACGCTCCGGTGCCCGTGCCGTCGACTCCCTGCGCGGCGCCGGCGGGCGGGTGGCGCCCGGTGGACCGGGCAAAGGCCACCCAGGACACGTTCCAGGAGGCCACGCGGATCGCGAGCGCCAGCCCCGATCACGCGGGCACGTGGATCGACCAAAACGTCAAGCAGGTCACCGAGGCAAATGCCAATGACCCGACCGTGTTCATCCTCAACGTCGCCTACACGGGCAACCTCGCCGCGCACGAGGCCGAGCTGCGCAAGGTCTGGGGCGGGTCGCTGTGCGTGTCGCAGGCCAACCGTTCACTGGCCGACCTGCGGCGCATCGCGGGCGAGCTGAGCTCGCTGCCCGGCTTCGTCGGCCAAAGCGAGGACGTCAAGACCGGCACGCTGACGGTGAACGTGTGGCGGGTCGAAGCCCAGCTGCAGGGTGAGCTGGACCGCAAGTATGGCCCGGGCGTGGTCACGGCCGTCGGTGTGCTCAAACCGGTTGGGCCGCAATAGCCACCGCCCTCCCGTCCGTCAACATCTGCACGACGGCCGCGGTCTGTCCGATCGCGGCCGACATGGCATGATGCTCGCCGGGAGGAATAAATGGCCGACGATCGCTTGCCCATACACCCCGACCAGGGCGGCAGGCACCTGACACCGCGGCAGCCGCAGACAGGTCCCGCCGCGCCCCTGCACGACCCGCGCGAGCTGCGCTTCGGCGGCTCCGTGGGCACGCGTGAGGAGCTGTGGGAGCAGCTGAGCGAGCCCGTGCGGCAGCGGGTGCGCGAGCGGGCGGGCGAAACCATCGAGTGGTGGGCGGCGCGCTACGGCGACCGGGTCAGCGCGGTCGTGTTCGGCACCCGCGCGCTGATCGTGCTCGAGCCGACGGTCAACGCCGCCGGCCGGCCCGCGACGGAAGTGTCCACTGTGGTGCTTGACGAGGCTTCATTCCGGTCGGCGCGTGTCACGGGCGAGTCCACTCCCGCCGGTCCGGCCGGTCCGGCCCGGACGCCGATCGCGCAAGCCCGTGCGCCGCAACAGCCGCCCCCGCCGCGACAGCAATCGCACCAACAGCTGCCCTCGCAGTCGCCGCAGCAACACCAGCTCAGCGCCGACATGTCGGGCTTTCTCGGCCAGCTGCCGCCTCGGGCCCAGCAGCTGCTGCAGGATCCGTTCGCCGCACCGGCAGGCAGGCTGCGCTACGACTTCTACTACTACATGGCGCACCGGGGCCACGGGTTCGGCGGCGGCACGCTGCACGTCTGGTGCTACCTGGCCGACAACCGCACGGCCACGTTCTGCGCCGGGGTCGGCCACGGTTATCGCGACGGTGGCGGTGCGGCCTCGTGGGAGCTGACGTGCTGGCGGGCCGCGGTGGCGGCCAAGCCGCGCGCATGATCCCGGCCTGGATCCGGGACCTGGACGGCGCCGACCCATATGAGCTGCTCGAGGTCACGCCGTCGGCCGACCGCGCCACGATCGTCGCCTCGTATCGCAGGCTGATCCGCACGGCCCACCCCGACCTGCCGACGGGCGATGCCAAGCGGGCCCGGCTGCTGCACCTGGCCCGCGACATCCTGCTGGATCCGTTGAAGCGGGCCGATTATGACCGATTCGCGGAGGCGGACGACACCCATGACACCGCCGAGCCGGACACTCTCGTGGAGCGGTCCATTTGGGACGATGACGACATCACCGTGGGCGTGGCGCCGCCGCCCGCGCCGCCGCCCAAATATCACCCATATCAGGCGCCGCCGTATTACCCTCCGCAATACCCTCCGCCGTACTATCCGCCGCGACCGCCGGCGCCTTCCACCTTTGGCCTGGGCCTGGCGGCCCTCATCGTCGGACTGCTCTGCTCGCCGGCCGGCCTGATCATGGGCATCGTCGCCCTGGCCGGCACACCGCGCAGCCAGGCCGACCGGGTCTGCGCGTGGGTGGCCGTCGTCCTCGGCGCGTCCCTGCTGCTGATCTGCGGCCTGTACTTGTTCGTCGTCCTGGGCGTCACGGCGACGTCCACCCCTTAAGCGGAGCGCACATCCGACCCGTGGGTGCGACTATGGTCGGATGGGCGGCGGGGAGTTTCCGCGCGGGACTGTCACATTCTTGTTCAGCGACATCGAAGACTCGACGGACATCATTGGGCTGTTGGGCGACGGCGGCTACGCCGAGATCCGGGCGCACCATCATCGGTTGCTGCGCCAGGCGTTCGAGGCGCAGGGCGGGTGCGAGATCGACACCGCGGGCGACGGCTTTTTCGTGGCGTTCGAGAGCGCTCGCGCCGCCGTGGCGGCGGCCGTGGCCGCGCAGCGTGCGCTGGCCGAGTTCGGCTGGCCGGAGGGTGCGCGGGTGCGGGTGCGGATGGGCCTGCACACCGCCGAGCCGCATGTCGATGAGACCGGTTACGCCGGGCTGGGCGTGCACCGCGCGGCGCGCATCTGCCATGCCGCGCACGGCGGCCAGATCCTGATGTCCACGGCGACGGCAGGCATCGTGCAGGACGCGCAGCTGCCGGGCGTGCGGCTGGTGGATCTGGGCGAGCACAGCCTCAAGGGGCTGGCCGGCAGGCAGCGCATGTTTCAGTTGACGGTGCCCGGGCTGCCGTCGCGGTTCGACCCGCCGCGCACCCCCGAGTGGGGCGCGCGGATCCCGGGCGTCGGTGCCTTTGTGCAGGCCGACCTTTGGGGATGGCGGCAGGTCATCCGCAAGCACGGCGACGACGTGAGCGCCTCGACCATTGCCGACTACCGCCGGGCGGTGAGCGCGGTGATCGAGGCGCACGGCGGCATCGTGATCGAGCTGGTCGCCGACAACGCGACGGCCGTGTTCCACGGCGCAAGCGACGCGGTCCGGGCGGCGGTCGCGATCCGTGCGGCGGTCACCGAGTTTGCCTGGCCGGACGGGTGCCAGATCGAGGTCGCGGCCGCCGTGCACGCGGGCCGCTGGTCGGGCGATCCGGGCTGGCCCGCGGCCAGCACCGTCTTCTACTGGCTCATGCGGCTGCTGCAGGCGGCCGGGCCTGGTCAGGTGCTCGTGTCGCAGACGGCGGCCGCCCTGCTCGAGGGCGACCCTTGCGCCCCAAGGCTTCGCGACCTAGGTGAGCATGCCCTGCCCGACTTCGACGAGCCGCCCCGGATCTATGAGCTGGAGACCGGCGCTTGATCGTTGTCGCGCCTGGAGCAGGGAAACCATTTTCCACTACCCGGGGCGTGACGATCAAGCGTGCGCGTGGGCTAGTCGTGCTGCTCCACGGGCGGGATGGGTTTGCCGGTGTCGGCCCAGACGTTGCCGCTGTTTTGCGCCAGCACGGTCTTGGTGCTGATCAGGATCGGGCAGTCAAACTTTGACTTGCGCCCGAAACGGTTGTTGACCACGCGGTTGCCGGTCAGCGGCACGCCGTCGCGGTGGGCGAAGTTGAGCGTGCACCCGCCGCCGTCGAGCCAGTTGTCCTCCACGCGCGAGTCGCTGGCCGAGGTCTGCCACGCCGCGTTGGCCCGGCTGTCCGACGAAAGATCGATGTTGTTGTGCCGCAACACGATCCCGCTGTCGCCCTCGAACGACTGCACGCCGTCGTTGTGGGTCGGACCGCCGCCCTGGTTGGGATCGGAGGCGAACCACTTCATGTCGTGAATGTATGAATCCTGGATGAGCACATTGGACTCGGCCTTGACGCCGTCGGTCACGCCGTGGATGTTGACCCTGTGCATGCTCGTATTGCGTAACCACGCGCCGTCGATGCCCGCCGAGGGGTTGGACGCGACGATCTCGGAGTCCTCGACCACGAAGTTGGTGGCCTTGCGCGTGTCCAGCAGGGCCGCGTTGTTGGAGGTGGCCCGTCCGCGGAAGACGGACTTGCGGATCGTGACGTTGGCCGCGGTCACCTTCACGAAGCCGTGGAAGTCCTTGCCCGTGATCACCTGACCCGGGGTGGAAAACGTCTGATCGCCGGTGACCACGGTCAGTGCCGTGCCGGGCGGCACGCCCGTGTTGTCGGCGCCGGGCTTGCCGGTGCGCGGCTTGGCGGGGGCCGCGGACGACTTCGCGGGGGTTGGGGTCGCGGTCGGGCTCGGGTCGGGCGCGGCGGTGGCCGATAGCTCGGTCGGCTCCACGGAAGACGATGGCGATGTCGGCGATGCGACAAACTCGCCGCCGCCCTTCGAGCAAGCGGACGTCACGAGCATGGTCAGGGCCAGCATAAACACTTGCGACCTCGCCGAGCGCATCCCGACACGCTATCAGCTACGCTGCGTGCCATGCCCACCCGATACGTGATCGTCGGCGGCGGGATCGTCGGGCTGGCGACCGCATACCGGCTGATGAAAGACCGTCCCGGCGCGGACATCACCGTACTGGAAAAAGAAAACGAGGTCGGCCTGCACCAGACCGGTCACAATTCGGGTGTCATCCATGCGGGTGTCTATTACAAGCCGGGCAGCCTGAAGGCCCAGCTGTGCAAGGCCGGAAGCCGCTCGATGGTGGATTTCTGTGCGGAGCATGACATTCCGGTGCTGGTGTGCGGCAAGCTGATCGTGGCGACCGACGAGGCGGAGATCCCGCGGCTGCGCGCGCTGCATGAGCGTTCCGTGGCCAACGGGCTTGATGTGAAGCTGCTCGACGGCGAGGGCGCGCGGGAGTTCGAGCCGCACGTGTCGGCGGTGGCGGCGATGCACGTGGCCTCGACCGGGATCACCGACTTCGCGCAGGTCTGCCGGGTGCTCGCCGGGCTGCTGACCGAGGGTGGCGCGCGGGTCGAGCTGGGGACCAGGGTGACCGGCATCCGCGCCGATCGCGTGCTCACCGAGCGCGGCGAGATCCCGGTGGACGTGCTGGTCAACTGCGCCGGATTGCACGCCGATCGCGTGGCTCGGCTGGCCGGCGTGGATCCGCAGGTGCGGATAGTGCCATTCCGGGGCGAATACTATGAACTGCGGCCGGAACGGCGAGATCTGGTGAAGGGATTGATTTATCCGGTACCGGATCCGCAGTTCCCGTTTCTTGGCGTGCACTTCACCACCATGATCGACGGCAACGTGCACGCGGGACCCAATGCCGTGCTGGCGTTCAAGCGCGAGGGCTACGGCTGGGGCAAGGTGAGCGTGCGCGATTTGGCGGAGTCGCTCGGGTACAGCGGAATGCGGCAGTTGGCCCGCAAACATTGGCGCTACGGCCTCGAGGAGATGCGCAGATCGTTGTCGCGCAAGCGGTTCGCGGCGAGCCTCGCCCGGCTCGTGCCGGAGGTGGCGCAGGAGGATCTGACGCCCTCGGGCGCGGGCGTGCGCGCCCAGGCGATCCGGCCCGACGGCGCGCTGGTCGACGACTTCCTCATCGTGCGGCACGACAGGCAGGTGCACGTGCTCAACGCGCCCTCGCCCGCGGCGACGAGCTCGCTGGAGATCGCCCGCTACATCGTGGCCGAGCTACCGATCGTCGCCCAATAAGGTCCGAACGGCCGATGCGCTAAATGTCCGTTGTGGACGTTTGGCGGCTCGTTGGCCCACATAAGGGTCTGGAAAACGACAACACGGGTGGTAGATCATCTCGATAGCCTGACTCCCAATCTGAGCTGAAATGGCCATTGGGAGGACAACTATGTCGCGGCGCCGGACCCTGCGTGCGCTCTTAATCGGGGCGCTGATCGCGAGCGCCCTCGGGCCGCTGCACGCGGCGTCGCCCGCGTCGGCGATCACCCTGCCGGCCGGTTTCCAGGAACAGATCGTGTTCTCCGGGCTCAGCTCGCCGACGAACATAGAGTTCGCCAACGACGGGCGCGTGTTCGTGGCCGAAAAGGGCGGGCGCATCAAGGTCTTCGACGGCCTGGCCGACACGACGCCGACGGTGTTCGCCGACCTGTCCGCCAACGTGCACAACCAGTGGGACCGAGGGCTGCTCGGCCTCGCGCTGGCGCCCAACTTCCCGGCCGACCCATATGTGTATGTGCTGTACACCTATGACGCTCCGCCCGGCCAGACCGCGCCGGTGTGGAACGACGTCTGCGCCGACGCCAACAACGGCACGTGCATCGTCACCGGCAGGCTTTCCCGCTTGCAGGCCAACGGAAACGTGATGACCGGCAGCGAGCAGGTGCTGCTGCACGACTGGTGCCAGCAATACCCGAGCCACTCCATCGGCGACATCGCGTTCGGCGCCGACGGCATGCTCTACGTCACCGGCGGCGACGGGGCGAGCTTCACCGTCGTGGACTACGGCAACCTGCCCGCGAACGCGCCGACCAACCCGTGCGCGGACCCGGCGAGCGAGGGCGGCGCGATCCGCTCCCAGGACGTGCGCACGCTGGCCGACGAGACCCAGCTCGACGGCACGCTGCTGCGGCTGGACCCGGCCACCGGCGCGGCCGCGCCCGGCAACCCGCTCATCGGCTCGGCCGACCTCGACGCCCGGCGCATCGTCGCGAACGGTCTGCGCAACCCATACCGGCTGACCATGCGGCCGGGGACAAACGAGGCGTGGATCGCCGACACCGGCTGGGTCACCTGGGAGGAAATCAACCGGGTGGTCAGCCCGACCGCCGGGGTCACCAACTTCGGCTGGCCGTGCTACGAAGGCCCCAACCGGCAGTCCGGTTACGACAGCGCCAACCTGCCGGTGTGCGAGACCCTTTACGCCGAGGGCACGAGCGCGGTCGCGCAGCCGTATGTCGCGTGGAATCACGCGAGCAAGCTCGTGCCCAACGAACCGTGCCCGAGCGGGAGTTCGTC
>JBIOYB010000517.1:0-6112 GCA_044869915.1 Allorhizocola sp. | reverse complement strand
GTTGCGCTGGTGATCAGGCGGGCAGGCCGCCGACCTGGGTGTTGATCCACGCGCGGATGGCCGTGAGGTCCACGTAGATCGACGGGCCGGTCGCGCAGACCGCGCTGCCGTTGCCGGACCGGCTGGTCGCGCCGATCAGCCACCACCGGGTGTTGCCGCTGATCTTCTTGACCTGCGGGCCGCCGGAGTCGCCGTAGCATGCGCCCGCGACACCGCCGGTGTTGTTGGTGCAGATCTCGGTCGCGGCGCGGATGCCCAGGCACGCGCTGTCGGCCCTGATCGACGTGTCGAGCTCATTGGCGACGACCGGTGCCGAGCCGCAGCCGCGGGTCGGGCAGGTCTGGCCCCAGCCGATGATGCGCGTCGCCGTGCCGGTCGCGCCCGAGGTCGTCGGGATGGGCGCGGGGGCAAAGGTGACCGACGAGGCGAGCCGGAACAGCTTGGCGTCCTCGGTCGGGTGGTTGACGACCTGCGCGACGGTCACCACTACGCCGCCGCTGGTGCGGTTGGTGCTGCCGACCCGGACCGTCGCGGGCGACGGGCAGTGCTTGGCGGTCACGGCCCAGTTGGCCTTGATGAGGGTGCCGGTGCAGCCGGAGACGTACACCATGAATGGATAGGCCTCGGTGGCGGGGCGTCCACCAACAACCTGCGTGCCGATGTCGTCCGTTCCGGGATCGCCGGAGAAAGCGAACGTGGGGGCTGCCGGCACGGCCAGGGCGGCCGCGACCAGCCCCGTCGCGACGAGCGCCCTGGCGATAATGCGGGGTGTCTTCATGGTGAACACCATGCCCAGGATCAACACAAATTTCAATAGGTCTATGCATAACTTGGAGCCATAGCATCCGCGATCACCCGCTGCACCGCCGGCCGGGGATCGTGGGCCCAGCGCGACAGCAGATCCAGGGCGTGCGACCCGCCGATCAGGGCGACCGTGCGGGCCGTTGCCACGGCCTGCGTTTCGGTCAGGGCACGCAGATTGTCGGGCATGTGAAACAGCAGAGGTTCGCCGATGGTGGCCAGCGTGCGGGCCTCGTGCAGGTGGCGCGGCGGCAGCAGGGCGGCGCAGCAACGCTCCACTGTGGACAGCACGGCCGGCTCCGGCGCGGCCATGGTCCCGGCGCAGCGCGCGATCAGCAGGCGGATCCTGCGGGTGTGCTTGGGTTCGTCGGTCGCCCGGCGCTCCAGATCCTCGATCAGGCGCCGCCGCACGGGTGCATTGGCCGCACCGGCCGCCATCACGATGGTGTCGTGCCAATGGTCGACGTGCGCCCGGTCGACCAGTAGACCCAGATCGCTCTGCTCGGCGGCCTCCGTGGCGGCGAGATACTCCTGAAGCGCCCGATGCACAAAATCGATCCGCCCCGCCACCGGCTCACGGATCACACCGCTGCGCTCGATGAGATGGTCCAGGACCGTCCCGGCGTTGGCCTGCACCGAGCGCAAAGACCTGAGCTTGCCGGCGATCCACAGCTCGGCGTCGGCGCGCACGGCCTCCGCCCGGTTGTTGACCGTCATCCGCCACGCCAGGTGCCGCAACAGATGCAGCTTGTCGGCGATCTCCATGATGAGCGTGCGGCGGCTCGGGATCCCGCGGTCCTGCTCCCTGCGCTCGATCAGCAACTCCAGCGCCGCCCGGTAGACGCCCATCCGGTCGCGCGGCAGATGGGTGCGCCGGTCGAGGTTGAGCGCGCAGAGCATCGCGCACAGCAGTGGCGTGGTCGCCAGCGCCGCCATGTGCGGGTTGGCCTCCAGGCGCGCCAGCAGCGCCGACTCGTAGCGCGGCAGCTCGGACTCCTCGCACGGCAGCCCTCCCGCCTGCCGCACCGCATCGTGCCAGTGCGCGACAAACCGGCGCACGTCGGCCGGGCTCATCCGCTCCAGCGCGGCCGACCCGAACCCCTCGCCCTCCAGCCAGCTCACACCGGCCGCTGGCGGGCGCGACGTCACGACCACCCGCGTGGCCGGATACCGGTGCAGCAGCCGCCGCAGCCACTCCCGCACCCTGGGCCGCTCCTGCTTGGTCAGCTCGTCGACACCGTCCACAAGCAACAGTCCGGCGCCCGCGAGCAGCTGCCGGTGCGCCCACCCCCTGGGCACGGGCTCGGCGACGTCGTCGAGGAACTGGTCCGCATGCGGCAGCGGCAGACCCGCGTGGCCCCGCAGCCGGATGAGGAACGGCGTGAGGCCGTTGCACGGCTCCAGCTCGCCGGTGAAGCCGCCCCGGGCCGCGGTCACGGCCAGCCACCTCAGCAGGGTGGTCTTGCCCGACCCGGCCTCGCCGCGCAGCAGCAGACGCGGGTTGGCCGCGAGCGCCGCCTCGATCCGCGTCACCGCGGGATCCGCCGCGGAGACTCGCAGACCGATGAAGGCCGTGCTCACGGCCGCGCGGGGGCGGAATCGGTGCACATCAACGCCAAAGGTCTCGGTGTCGTCGAGATTTTCACTGATGATTTGCAGGTACCGGCGGGAGAACGCGGCATCGGCCCCGTCGCCGTCGTGCGCGTCCAGCGTGCGCAACGGCAACCGGCTCAGCCCCTGACGCAGCTGCTCGCCCATCCCCGAGACCCGCGACAGCGACTCCGCCAATCCCCTGGCCTGGGCCGGGGCCAGCAGTTGCACCAGCTGCACATGGCACGCCCAGCACTCCGCCAGCAGCGCCTCGTAGAACCGGTACGCCGGCTCGCTGAGCCTGTCGCCTGCCTCGACCGCCGGGTGCGGGCCCGCCCTGTCCGTGAGGTCGGCGCCCGCGAACGTGTCGGCGACGGCCTCTAACGCCGCTACCCGTTCGGCCTCACCGAGGCCCGCGAGATCGGACTCGTACAACGGCATGACCCGCTCCGCCACCGCGTCGCGCATCGCCTCGATCTCGCGCCGCAGCGCGCGCCGCCGGAAGTCGTCGGTCACCCGCACGTCGATCAGCTCGCCCAGCGGCAGGGACCGCTCCACCCTTCGCTGCCGGTCGGCCATCCACCAGCGCACCGCGGGAGTGATCACCGCTAGACTCGTTTTCAACACCGCTTCCATCGACGAGCACCGTAGCGACATCGTTCAACATTCGCTGTCGTCAACCTGCGCGACAGGTGGAATACTCCTGTCGCATAGGCGGTCGGAAACGTGGCACGAGGACGATTACCGAGGCGGTCGACTTCGGTATGGCCGAGCTTGTGCCCGATCGCGACCGCCCGGGCGGCTGGACGCTGCTGCTCGACGGCAGGCCGATGTCGCATGTGGACACGGCCGATCCGGAGCGGCTGGAGTTCGGCTACATGCGCCGGCTCGCGTCGGTCGTGGACGCGGCGGCGCCGAAGGGCGAGCCGCTGCGCGTGATGCACCTGGGCGGCGGGGCGATGTCGCTGGCACGCTACGTCGCGGCGACCCGGCCGGGCTCGCGTCAGCTGGTCGTCGAGCACGATGCCGCACTGGTCGCGCTGATCCGGCGGGTGCTACCGCCGCCCGCGGGTGTCCGGGTGCGGGTGGCCGACGCGCTCACGGCAAACCTCGTGACCGGCCGAGCCGCCGGCCGGTTTGACCTGGCGCTGGTGGACATCCCGGGCATGCGGGCGCGGCAGATCGCCCGGATCGTCGCGGCCAACATCGTGGACGGCTCGGCGCGGGAGCAGGCCAGAGCGCTGCGTTCGGCGGATGCCGACGTGTGCCTGATGGCCGAGTCCACCGTCCTGAATGGACGCCACGCGGGCAACATCGTGCTCGCCGCATCGGCCTGTCTGCCGGTGGCGCAATTGGCGGCCGCGGCCGCGCGCGAAGCGTACCCGACAAGAGTCCTTCACGGAGAATATCTTGACCGCTATATCGGGGTTAAACATGCCGCGCACCGAGGCGTGGGACTCGGGCGCGCGCACCTGGACCACGACCCGCAGGCGCTCGTTCGCCAACGATCTGGGCGACTCCCGCGTGCTCGCCGCCGTGACGGATAACGTCAACCAGGCCAAGGACGACCAGGACCCGGCCCAGTGGATGCCCTCGTACTCGGGCGCTCGCTGCCGGTAAATCCAAGAATGGGTGGCCACAAAGATCCGCTGGCGGCTCACCGTCGATTCGGCCGAAAATCGGCGCTGACCAGCTACGCCAACGGCCGCACCAACGCCACGATCTCGGTGGTGCGCGCCTTCTAAAACGCTTTCTATAGGGTGTCCCTATGGACACCACGGTGCTTCGCGCCGCCTACACCGAGCTGATCGCCGAGGCGCGCCTCGGCGGCTTCGGCGATCCGCCACCGGGTCAGTGGTCGGCGCAGCAGATCATCGCGCACGTCGCGGCCAACGACGAGCTGTTGGCCACCGCGACCGCGCACGTCCTCAACGGTGACGGGCAGCCGTACTACAACCACGACGCGATCAACACCGAGCGGCTCGACGAGCTGATCGCGCTCAAGCCCGACCTCGTCGCGTGGCTCGAGGAGACCAGTGCCAGGCTGTGCGACCTGGCCGACCGGCTGCCCGACGACGACCAGACCATGGTGCACACACAGATCATCGACGGCACGCACACCCGCGTCGACGAGCCCTGGCCTTGGCCCAAAGCGCTTGTCGTGCAGGCAAAAGTGCACGTGCCGGCGCACCTGGCCCAGCTCATCGAACTGCGAGGCAACAGCAATGAGTTTTGACATCCCCATCGTCGGGTTTGGCACCTGGCAGGTCACCGGGCAGCGTGGCTATGGCGCCATCCTTGATGCCCTTTCCATCGGATACCGGCACATCGACACCGCGACCATGTATGGCAACGAGGCTGAGGTCGGCCGCGCGTTGCGCGACAGCGGTGTGCCCCGCGATGAGGTGTTCGTCACGACCAAGCTTCCCCCGTCGCGGGCCGGGCACGAGCGCGAGACGCTCGAGGCCAGCCTGCGGGCGCTCGAGTTGGACAGCGTCGACCTGTGGCTCATCCACTGGCCGCCGCGCGACTCGGTCGCGACGTGGCGCTCGTTCATCGAGTTGCGCGACGAAGGGCTGGCCAAGGCGATCGGCGTGAGCAACTACTCGACCCGCCAGCTGGATCAGCTCATCGACGCCACCGGGGAGACGCCCGCGCTCAATCAGATCGAGTGGGGCCCCTCCCTGTATGACGAGAAGCGCCAAAACGAGCACCGCGAGCGTGGGATCGTGCTGGAGGGGTACAGCCCGTTCAAGACGACCAACCTGCGCAACGCCAAACTGACCGCAATCGCCTCACGACACGGTGTGACGCCCGGGCAGGTCGTGCTGCGCTGGCACATCCAGCATGAAGTGGTGGCCATCCCGAAGAGTGTGACGCCCGACCGGATCGCGTCCAACTTTGACGTGTTTGGCTTTACCCTCAGCGATGAGGAAATGGCCACGCTAAACGGCCTGTAGTCGTGCGGCTACGCACGCCAAATCATGCAACTTTGTCGTGACGGCGAGCGTTTTTCTTGACTGAGGTGATACGACGTGTCCCAAAACGGTGAACCCCTCGCCGATGAGCACGACGATGCGCAGTTGATCGGGCGGGCAAACGTGCCCACGCCCATGGCCATCGACCCGCCCGAGCCCGATTTTCCGCCCTCTCCGCACGGCGACTTCCCGCCCTCTCCGCACGGCGAGTTCCCGCCTTCTTCGCCGGGCGAGTTTCCGCCTTCCGGGCCGGCTTTCTCGCCGGGCGAGTTTCCGCCGGCGGCTTTTCCGCGCGTGATCGGGCGGGCGAGTGTGCCCGCGCCCGGCGCCACGCCTGACGGTGCCTCCAGGCGGCCCAAGAAGTTGCTGGCCAGCCGCAAGCGACGCCGGTGGCAAAACTGGATCATCGCCGGCATGAGCGTGGTGATCCTGCTGGCCGGCGTCGGCCTGATCGGCGGCAGCTACTTTTACGACAAGGTGCTCCCGCCCGACCAGCTCACGCTGAAAAACAGCACCGACGTGTTCGCCTACGACTCCACTCCGCTGGCCAAGCTCGGCTCGGAGCACCGTTCCGAGCTGGTCATCAGCAAGCTGAAGGACCCGATCAAGCACGCGTTGATCGCGGGCGAGGACAAAAACTTCTACAACCATCACGGTGTGGACCTGTGGGGCATCGCCCGCGCGGCGTGGAACAACTTGACCGGCGGCGAGACGCAGGGCGCCTCGACGATCACCCAGCAATA
>JBIOYB010000516.1:0-20145 GCA_044869915.1 Allorhizocola sp. | reverse complement strand
TAGAAGACACCGTCACGACGGCGGGCCCGCAACGGCAGCGGTGCTTCTCCCTGGAATCCCAGCCGTCCATAGGGGTCGTCCTCGATGATCAACAGCCCGGCGCGCTCGCAGATCTCGAGCACGGCCTCGCGCCGCTCCTCGCTCAATGTCACGCCGGCCGGGTTTTGATAGGTCGGGATCGTGTAGAGGAACTTCACTCGCCGCCCGGCTTTGGTCAGCGTGGCCAGCGCCTCTTCCAGAAGGGAAGGCACCAGCCCGTCGTCGTCCATCGGCACGTGCACCACCTCGGCCTGCGCCGCCTGGAACACGCCCAGCGCGCCGACATAGGTCGGCCCCTCCGCGAGCACCACGTCTCCCGGGTCGAGGAACAGCCGTGCGACCAGATCGAGTGCCTGCTGCCCGCCGACCGTGACGACCACGTCGTCCGGTGACGCCTCGATGCCCACGTCGGACATGAGCTCGCAGATGCGCTCGCGCAACTCGAGCATCCCCTGCCCCAGCCCATACTGAAGCGCGACATCGCCGGACTCGGCGACCAGCTGGCCGATCATATTGCCGACGGTGTCGAGCGGGAGCGCGGCGATGTAGGGCATGCCGCCCGCGAGCGACACCACCTCGGGCCGGTTTGCCACGGCGAAGAGCGCTCGGATCTCGGATGCGGTCATCCCACTCACGCGGTGGGCATAACGATCTGTGTAGTCGTCGAGTGTTGTCCGCACTAGATCCTCCAGACAGGTGCCGCCAGGCCACGATCCTATCGTCCGTGCCAATGTCAGGAGTAGAGTCTACGAGTTGGGTGGGCGGAGATCGGCTCGCCGTCGCTCGCGCGAGAGGGGGTCGACTTTGTCGCGTCGCGTGGTGAACCTGACGTTGGACACCTTGGAGGATTTGCCTCGAGGGTGTCGCACGTGTGTCTTCTGGGAGCTTGATCCGGTCGCGGCGGAGCGTGCGTGTGCCACCGGTGACACCGGGCTGGAGAAGGAGGCGTGGGTCTCACAGACCCTCCTCGAATGGGGCTCGTGCGGCAAGATTGCCTATGTCGACGGGATGCCGGCGGGGTTTGTGCTTTACGCCCCGCCGATGTATGTCCCGCGTGGCAACGCGTTCCCGACTTCGCCGGTCTCTCCGGACGCGGTTCAGCTCATGACGGCGCACATTGTCGGGGCGTTCTCGGGCGGCGGGCTTGGGCGCATGCTCGTGCAGGCTGTGGCCCGCGATCTGACCAAGCGTGGCATCCGGGCGATCGAGGCGTTCGGTGACGCCAAGTTCGGCGAAAACGACGACGACAACAAGCATCTGGGCACGATGTGCCTGGCGCCGGCCGACTTCTTCCTCGCGGTCGGGTTCAAGACTGTGCGCCCGCACCCGCGCTTCCCGCGCCTGCGCATGGATCTGCGCACCGCGCTGTCCTGGAAGTCCGATGTGGAGTATGCGCTCGAGAAGCTGCTCGGCTCCATGACACCGGAGCACATCCTCAGACCCGCCCGCCCGGCAACACGCTCACTGAGCTAGCCACGCTCACTGAGCTAGCAAAGCCCGCGCGCGGATAAAGGCCCGCTTATCGTCGAGCTACCGACCTAGCAAAAGCTACCGAGCTAGCAAAAGGAGCTCACTGAGCCAGCGCCAGCCGGATCTGGCTCACGTCGATGGTCCCCGTCTTCACGTCGACTTCCTTCGGGAAGTACATCCGCTGCACGGCCGCGATGATGGCCTCGACGACGCGCTCCCGAAACATGGGGTCGATCAGCCGCTCGCGGTCGACCGGCGACGTCAGATAACCGATGTCGACCCGCACTGCGGGCATCCTCGTGTACCGCAGCAGGTCCCAGGTTTTGGCATGTGTCGCACAGTTGCGCATCCCGGTCCGCGCCACGATTTCCCGCAGCACCAGCCCGGCGAGCTGTTCTCCCAATGTCGACGTCACACCGTTGTCGGTCCCGTAGTGGTAGGCCGCCACCCCGTCGGCCGCGGGATTGCGATGACCGTCCACATGCAACGAGATGAGCAGATCCGCCTGGAGCGTGTTGGCGAACTGCGCACGGTCCATATCGGACGGAGCCTGCGCCGCCATCGGCCCGCGTGTCAGGTGCACCCGCATCCCGGCCGCGGCCAGCCGTCCCTCGAGCCGGCTCGCGATGTCGAACGCGATGTCGGCCTCCGTCCACCGCAGCACGCCGTCGGGGACCACGATGCCCGGGTCTGATCCGCCGTGCCCGGGGTCGATCACGATCAGCCGCCCGACCAGGCTCGGTCCCGACTGCCGGAAGTGCACTTGCTCCCGCAGGCGCAGCGGCGAACCGCCGACCACTTTGCGGCCCAACCGGCGCAGTGCGTTGAGTGTGGCGGGCCCGCAGTTGCCGTCCGGGTAGAGCCCGACCTCCCGCTGGAACGCGCTGACCGCCCGCGCCGTGCGCGAGCCGTAAACCCCGTCGGTGCGCCCGACGTCGTAGCCCATCTCCAGCAGCCGCTCTTGCAGTTGCCGCACGTCGTCGCCGTTGAGCGGGTTGTTGACGCTGTATTCGAGCGTGCGCGCGCCGAGCGTCCATCGTGCCGCGTCGAGCGCGCGCCATGTCTCGTCGCCTACCGCGCCGTCGATGGTCAGGCCCCGTTGCTGTTGGAAGATGCGCAGCGCCTGCTCGACCGCCTCGTCGAACTGGTCGACCGGTGACGCCTCGCCGGCCGAGGAAGCCGACAGAAGCAATCCCAGCGTCACCAGGATCGACCTGATCTCGATGATTGCCGGGCCATGCTCGCCGCGTCGAATCGGACGCACCACAGACCTCCACGTCGGGGAATGGGCACAAATGCCACCGGAGCGTACCCCGCCCAGGGCCGCTCCGGTGACTACTCAACGAATTACGTTAACGGTCGACAGTCCAAACCAGAGTGCTCCTAGAGCGCGGCCTCGATCAGCCGGATGATCTCTGCCTTGGGCTTGGCTCCGGCCACAGAATGCACCGGTTTGCCGTCTTTGAAAATCGTCAACGTGGGCACCGACATCACCCGATAGGCGCGCGCGGTCTCCGGGTTGGCGTCGATGTCGAGCTTGACGACCGTCACGCGGTCGGCCATCTCGTTGGCGATCTCCTCGAGGACAGGCGCGACCTTGCGGCAGGGCCCGCACCACTCCGCCCAGAAGTCGACCAGGACCAGCTTGTCGGACTGCAGCACGTCGCTGGGGAACGACGCGTCGGTCACGTGCTTGGCTGCCATTTCTCTAAACTCCTCATACAAAAATCAGTGAGGCTCCTCATAAAAGAACCGGTGAGATTCCTCATACGAAAATCAGTGAGCGAGGAAACGCTCGGCGTCGATTGCGGCCACACAGCCCGTCCCGGCCGCGGTGATGGCCTGGCGGTAGGTGTGGTCGACGAGGTCGCCGGCGGCGAACACGCCCGGCAGGTTGGTGCGCGAACTGGGCGCCTCGACCAGCACATAGCCGTTGAGGTCCAGGTCGACCTGGCCGCGGAACAGCTCGCTGCGCGGGTCGTGTCCAATCGCGACGAACACGCCGGTGATCGGCATCAGCCGGGTCTCGCCGGTCTTCAGGTCGCGCACCTGGACGCCGGACACCTTGCCGTCGGTGCCGACGATCTCGTCGACGACGCTGTTCCACGCTACGTCGATCTTCGGATTGGACAGTGCGCGCTCGGCCATGATCTTGCTGGCCCGGAACTCGTCACGCCGGTGAATGATGGTCACCTGCTCGGCGAACTTGGTGAGGAACGTCGCCTCCTCCATCGCCGAGTCGCCGCCGCCCACGACGACGATGCGCTGCCCGCGGAAGAAGAAGCCGTCACACGTGGCACACGACGAGACGCCGTGACCGAGCAGCTCCTGCTCGCCGGTCACGCCAAGCGGCCGCCACGCCGACCCGGTCGACAGGATCACCGCGCGGGCTTTGTATTCGTCCTCGTTGACCCACACCCGCTTGATGCCGCCGGTGAGGTCGACCCGCGAGGCGTTGTCGGTGAGGAACTCGGCACCGAATCGCTCGGCCTGTTTGCGCATCTGGTCCATGAGCTCCGGGCCCATGATCCCGTCGGGGAAGCCCGGAAAGTTTTCCACGTCTGTGGTGGTCATGAGCGCGCCACCGGACTCGACGCCCTCGATGACCAGCGGTTTGAGGTTGGCGCGGGCAGCATAGATAGCGGCGGTGTATCCCGCCGGCCCGGAGCCGATAATGATCAGATCACGAAGGTCGTCCACGGCAGCTTCCTTAGCGCTTTAGGTCTGCTGGCTGAAACGCCATCGTACGAAGCGCGGATTCCCGTGTGCGCTTGCCGTGCCGGACCTCACTATCGTGGCGTGCGGAACAGCTCGTCGGCGCCTGCCTGGCCACAGCCCGTGCCCGCGATAAACCGCCAGCCGCCGCTGAAAGTGGTGATGGATATCACGAGCGCGGGCCGGCCCTCGAAGTAGGCGAGCTCGACGAGCGTCGGCTGCCCCGGCAGGACGGCGCTCACCGCGCTCAGGCAGGTCGACAGGGCCTGAGGCTGCTGGAACCGCTGCCACGCCTCCCTCAACGCCGAGGTGTCCTGGCTGAAGGCGTTTGGCGAGCTCTCCTTGCCCTCCAGTCGGCTGCGCAGGTCTTGCCGGGTGTATTCGGCGCCCGTGTAGATCGTCGGCGGCAGGTTGCCCGAAGCGGCGGCGGGCATGTCGGCGCCCGGCGGCACCGCCTCGGTGTTGGCCCTGCCCGGCGCGCCCGCTGTGGTTTCGGAAAGGTTCGCGGTGAACTTCGGCACCTGGCCGAGGCCGAAGAAGGCTGCCGCAGCTGCCGCGACCGCGATCGGCGCGGCCCAGCGCTTCCACTTGCGCTTGCGCCCGCCGCTGCGCCCGACCGGCCGGGCAGCCAGCGGGTCCAGCTTCGGCGGGGCGAACATTTCGTCGAAGCGAGCCGCTATGTCGGCGGGCATCTCCTCGGGCTGATCGCGCAGCACCGCCAGATCACGATCAACAAGATCAAAGGCGGCGCGCATCTCCTCGGCCGCCGCTCGCCACTGCGGCGAAGTGTCGGTCAGATGAGCAACATAATCATTTTCTTGGGTACCGGCGAGAGCCCCGCCGAGATAGTCAGCAAGCAGATCGCGGTCGACTTCGTGGTCGGCAGAGCTCATCGTTCACCCCCTTTGGCACTGTCGGTTGGGACGTATCCCGGCCCATCAGGGTTGCGTAGGTGTCCCAAAAGTGTCGCGAGTCTCGCCCTCCCCCGCGAACACCTGCTCTTGATCGTCCCCTCCGCCACACCCAGCATCTCGGCCACCTCGGCCACCGAGTGCCCCTGCAGGTCCACGAGGACCAACGATGCCCGCTGCTCGAACGGGAGCTGTGCCAGTGCCTCGCGCACGACCATCGCGGTGTCGTGGTCGACGGCCGGCGCCGCGGGCTCGCCGTGCGCACGCGGGTCGTCCTGGCCCGGCATGGGCACCGTCCGGTGGGCCTGGCGCCGGCGGAGCCGGTCGACGCACGCGTTGACCACGATCCGGTGCAGCCAGGTGGTGACGGCCGACTCGCCCCGGAAGCGGGCCGCGTTGCGGTGCGCCGAGAGCATGGCCTCCTGCAGGGCGTCGGCGGCATCCTCGCGATCGCCGGTGGTGCGCAGGGCCACCGCCCACAGGCGGTCACGGTGGCGGGCGAACAGGGCGGCAAACGCGTGCGGGTCGCCGGCTGCGTGCGCCAGCAGGAGTTCGGAGTCGCTGCGCGGGTCGGCGGGCGTCACTGCGCTTCGACCGTTATCTCCTGCACCCCGATCCGGTATTTGTCGGTGGCGGCGTCAAGCGGGAGCTCCGTGATCCACACCAAGAGGTATTGGGTGGTCAGATCGCTTGAGAAGCCCATGACCGTGCCGGAGTGCTTGACCAGCGGTTCGCCCACGTCGGTGTATGTCTGGTTGATCGCCTTGTCGCCCTCGGTGGTGTCCGGGTAGTCGCTGGTGCCGGTGCGCAGCACGGCGGTGGCGCCCGGCGCGGTCAGATGCACCTGGACGCTGTTGACCCGGCGCGGCTCGGAGAGCTTGATCAGGATCCCCATGCCGGGCTTGGAGTCGCCGAACTTGCTGCGGGTGTAGCGCTCCGTAAACCAGCTGGTCTTGATGTCGCCGTCGACCATGAGGGCCGCGTTTTTGGTCTCCGTGCGGTTGCCCGCCGGGTCGACGATGCGCACCTGCGACGCGTCGAGCTTGAGTGGCTGCGGGTTGTTGGCACCCGTCGGGCTCGCGCTGATCGGCGTCGTGCTGCCGGGCGTGCCGCTGCTGTTGGTCGCGTTGGCGTTGAGCGCCTTGATGCCGAGCACCATGCCGGCGATCACCAGGGCCAGGGCCGTCCCGCCGACCGCGACCAGCTTCGGCGTCGACGAGCGCGACGGTGGCTCCTCGCCATACGATGGGGCAAGGCGCAGCTGGCCGCCGCCGTCGAAGAGCAGCTGGTCGCTGGTGTCCAGGCGGGACAGCTCGGCGGCGAGCACCGGCGCCGACGGCGGGGTGAGCTCCTCGCTGAGCAGGTCCATCACGAGGTCGTCCAGATAGGACGGCACACCCGCGCGCACCTTGCGCGGGGTGACAAGCGCGCCCGAGTCGTCACGGCGCGCGTCGGGCAGGGCGTTGCGCCCGGCCTCGCGCACCTCGCGCGGCCAATGCCCGGTGAGCATGAAGTATCCGCAGGCGCCCACCGACCGGATGTCACGCTCGGGTGAGGTGCTGGAGTCGGCCCGTGCGTCGGCCACGACAACCCGGCCATCGGCCGCGACCAGCACCGTGCCGGGGTGGATGTTGCCGTGCGCCATGCCGCTCTCGTGCAGGGCGGCCACCGCCGACGTCACCGCGTGCAGCACATGGGTCGTCCGCTCGGGGTCAAACGGGCCTTCCTCGGCGACCAGGTCGCGCAGTGCCGACCCATCGATCCACTCGCGAACGACGAAGGCGTGTGTGCCCTGGTCGATCGCGTCGTAGACGCCGATCAGGTGCGGGTGGCTGACCCGGCTCGCGGTGACCGCGGCCTGCAGCATCTCCTCGGCGGACGTGCCGCCCGGGTGGCGCAGGACGATGGCGACCGGGCGCTGCAGCACGATGTCGACCCCGCGCCAGACCTGCCGGCCCGCGCTGTCGTCGTTGATGTGCTGGTCGAGCTGATAGCGGTCGGCGAGGACGTCGCCGGCGGAAAGAAAAGGCGACGGTCCCACGTGTGTCACCTGTCCCCCTCACCTGCCGAACGATTGTCTTTATGCGCCGTAAGAGACCTTACCCGTCCCATGCGAATTCGCGAGAACTCATCCAGCTTCGCTTACGCTTCACACATATCTGGCAATTCACCACAATGAGGGGCCGTAAGATGGAGGATGAAGACGCGATCCGAGCCGGTTACACGTTCTCGACACCGGCGCTCCAACTAGGTGCCCTGGTCGTGGACGGTAAGTCCGATCCGGAGGCGCCCATCCGTATGCCCCTTTCGTTGCTCAACCGACACGGACTTGTTGCAGGCGCGACCGGTACCGGAAAAACAAAAACCCTTCAGGTGATCGCCGAACAGTTGGCCGACCACGGAGTGTCGGTCTTCCTCGCCGACGTCAAGGGCGACCTCAGCGGCATGGCCGCCCCGGGACAGGACAGCGACAAGATCCGCGCACGCATGCAGGAGATGGGCCAGCCCTGGGAGCCCCGGGCCTACCACTGCGAGTTCCTCACCCTCGGCGGCAAGGGCACCGGCGTGCCGGTCCGAGCCTCGATCACCGATTTCGGCCCCGTCCTACTGTCCAAAGTGCTCGATCTGTCCGAGGTCCAAGCATCGTCGCTCAACCTGGTTTTCCACTACGCCGACCAAAAAGGCCTACCCATGGTGGACCTCAAAGACCTGCGCGCAGTGATCCAGTTCCTTACCTCCACCGAAGGCAAAGAGGAGCTGCGCACCATCGGCGGACTGTCCAAACAGACCGCGGGCGTCCTCCTGCGCAACCTGATCGCCTTCTCCGACGCGGGCGCCGATGCCTTCTTCGGCGAACCCGAGTTCGAAATCTCCGACCTCCTGCGCACCACCGCCGACGGCAAGGGCGTGGTCACCCTGCTGGAACTCCCCACCATCGTCCAGCAACCCGCCCTGTTCTCCTCCTTCCTCATGTGGATGCTCTCCGAGCTGTTCGAAACGCTCCCCGAAGTGGGTGATCCGGACAAACCCAAGCTGGTCTTCTTCTTCGACGAGGCCCACCTGCTCTTCCGCGACGCCTCCAAACAGTTCCTCGAGGCGATCACCCAAACGGTCCGCCTCATCCGCTCCAAGGGCGTCGGCGTCTTCTTCGTCACCCAAACCCCCAAGGACGTCCACCCCGACGTCCTCGCCCAGCTCGGCAACCGAGTCCAGCACGCTCTGCGCGCCTACACCCCCGACGACGCCAAAGCACTCAAGGCCACCGCATCGACCTTTCCCAAGACCACATACGACCTCGAAGAGCTCCTCACCCAGCTCGGCACCGGCGAGGCCATCATCACCGTGCTCAACGAAAAAGGCGCACCCACACCCGTCGCCTGGACTCGCCTGCGAGCCCCACAATCCCTCATGGCCGCCATCGACCAAAACACGATGTCCACCATGGTCGCGGCCTCGTCGCTCCTGCCCCAATACCACCAGCCCGTCGACCGCGAATCCGCCTACGAGCTGCTCGCAGCACGCATCACAGCAGCCCCTCCCCCACCCAAACCCAAACGCACCCGCCAACCCAAGCCGCAACCCACCCTCACCGACCAAATCCTCACCTCCCGTACTACCAAGAGCGTGCTCACCGCGGCCAGTACTCAGCTCATTCGCTCCATCTTCGGGACGCGCAAGAGGTAGTGGCGAGACTGTCTGATGTTTTTCCGCTTTCACGTTGCGGTAGAGCCACCTGAGCTGTCGGAAGACGGCCAAGCACAAGCATGAGTCAGTTACACCACTCGCCCGACGGGCCCGTAGTGGCGCGCGCAGGTTGGCTGTGCTTGTCCGGTCAGGTCTTGCGCCGCCCGTCCGTCCGACGGGTGCGGTGAGGAGCAGTGAGTGGGGGTGGGAAGGGCGTGCCTCCGGCGGGCACCTCGGGGGCGACGGGAGGAACTGGGGGGAGCCGCGTTTTTGAAGAGCCGTGTTTGTCAAGCTGTGTAGTGGCTTTGGCAGAAAGCAGACGGGCACGGTGCGTGGCGTGGTGCGGCTCGCCTATTACCGCGGGGGGCGGGCGGGGCCACCCAGGTGATGGCGGCGCGTTGTGGGGCGGCCCCACCCCGCGCGAAACCGCCGCCCGCGAAACCCCCGCGCGCGAAACGCTCAGCGTCCGAGTTTGCGAAGGACGAGGCCGAGGACCTCTCTGATTTCGCGTGTCCTGAGGGCCAGGGCTGCCAGTATGTAGGTGGCGCCGATGACGGTGCCGCCGACGATGAGGGCGATCCAGGCCTGGGTGGTGGTCATGGTGTCGTCGATGCCGAGCAGTTTGAGCACGCCGATGCCTGCGGCGGCCGCGACGATGGCGGCGGCTAGGACTCGTGCGGCTGTGGATAGGATGGACCGCAGGCCGATGCGGCCGATGCGGCGCCGGATCAGCAGGCCGGAAAGCAGGGCCGCGAACACGAACGACAGTCCATTGCCGACCATCATGCCCACGGCGGTGACCGACAGGGCGAACGCCGCGAACCACGCCAGCTGCACCGACAGCCGCAGCGAGACCACCGGCAGGTTGATCAGCGCGGGGGTGCGCGTGTCCTGCAGCGCGTAATAGGTGAAGTTGAACAACTGGCTGATCGACATCGGCAGCAGGGTGAGCCCGGCGACGACCAGCACGCTGGCCATGTTGGCCGCGTCGACCCGGTGGTATGCCCCTCGCTCGAACAGGGCGATCGAGATCGGCAGCGCAAGGATGACGTAAACCACGGCTATGGGCGCGAGCAGCACGGTGGTCATGCGGATGCCGCGGTTGACGTCGTCGGTGATGTCGCGGGCCCGCCCGTCGGCGGCTGCGGCGCTCATGCGCGGCAGCAGCGCCGTGATCACCGATACCGCCACGATGCCGTGCGCCATCATCAGCAGCAGGAACGCGTTGTTGTAGATCAGTGCGCCGGCGCTGCCCTTGCCCACCCGGTTGAGCAGGTTGAGCATCAGCAGCAGCGCGAGCTGGTTGACCCCAACGTAGAGGAACATCCACACGCCCACCCGGCCGAGCTGGCCGAGCCGCAGCCGCCGGAAGTCGGTGCGCCACTTGAGCCGGAATCCCACCTTGCGCAGGGCCGGCAGCAGGGCCAGCGCCTGGGTCGCGATGCCAAGCAGCATGCCGCCGCCGAGCACCAGGATCTGAGCGGACGTCATCTGCTCCGGCTCGATCTGGCCGGTGCCGAACACGACCATGTAGTAGACGCCGAGCGCGATCACGACCAGGTTGTTGAGGATCGGCGTCCACATGGGCGCGGCGAAGCTGCCGCGCGCGTTGAGGATCGCGCCCACGACGCCCGCCAGGCCGTAGAAGAAGATCGTCGGGAGCATGAGGTAGGACAGCGCGGTGACCACCTGGCGGAACGGGGCGGACGCGTCGCTCGCATAGGCGAAGGCGAGCAGCGGCGCGCAGATCACCGCGAGCACGGTGGCGATGCCCAGCACGACCACGGCCAGGGTCAGCAGGCGCTGCGTGTAGGCGTCGCCGCCGTCGGAGTCCTGCTTGCGTGACCGCACCAGCATCGGCACGAGCACGCTGGACATGATCCCGCCGAGCAGCAGCTCATAGATCATCCCCGGGAAAGCCAGCGCCGTCGTGTAGGCGTTGCCGACCAGCCCACCGCCGAGCGCCGCGGCCATGACGGCCGTGCGCAGGAACCCGGTGATCCGGCTCACCAGCGAACCGACCGCCATGACCGCCGAGTTGCGTGCGGCGCTGCCACCCTGCTGCCTGTTGGCGGGCGGGGGCGGGGCGTCGATCCTGGGCAGGATCACGGTCGCGTCTGCCGAGTCATGGGGCGGACGCTCGGGGAAAGCCATGCCCTGCACCCTAACCCCTGGGTGCGACGGAACGCCCGATCCGCTGGGGCTAACCTTGATTCCCGATGTCTTCCTCACGCCTTAGCCACGCCCAGCGCAATGCGGTAGCAGAGCTGTTGCGGGTCTCCCCGATCGCCGATGAGCTCGGCCGCCGTTTCCAGGCGGCCGGGCACGAGCTGCACCTTGTCGGCGGTTCGGTGCGCGATGCCCTGCTCGGCCGGCTCGGTGACGACCTTGACTTCTGCACCGACGCCCATCCGGATCAGTCCCTGGCCGTGCTCAAGGGCTGGGCGGAGGCGACGTGGGAGACCGGCCGCGAGTTCGGCACGATCGGTGCGCAGAAGAAGGGCCTGCGCCTGGAGATCACGACCTATCGGGCGGAGGTCTACGACGGGGTGACGCGCAACCCGGCCGTCCGCTATGGCACGAGCCTGCGCGACGATCTGATGCGCCGCGATTTCACCGTGAACGCGATGGCCGTCAGCGTCCCGGAGCACCGGTTCGAGGACCCGTTCGGCGGGCTCGACGATCTCGCGGCGCGCCTCATCCGTACACCATCATCGCCGTCTTTGTCTTTTGGAGACGACCCTTTGCGGATGCTTCGCGCCGCACGGTTCGCCGCCCAGCTGCGGTTCGCTATTGACCCTTCCGTGCTCATGGCCATGATCGAGATGTCGGCCGATCTGGAGCGGATCACCGCCGAGCGGATCCGCGACGAGTTCTCCAAGCTCATGCTCGCCGCCGATCCGGTGACGGGCCTGCGGCTGCTTGTCGACACCGGGCTGGCCGCGCACTTCGTGCCGGAGCTGGTCGGGCTCAAGCTTGAGATCGATGAGCATGCCCAGCACAAGGACGTCTATGAGCACACGCTCAAGGTGGTCAGCAACGCGGCGGCCTTCGACACGGACGACGGCGGACCCGACCTGGTGCTGCGGCTGGCCGCGCTGCTGCACGACATCGGCAAGCCCGCGACCAAGGCGGTCGGCCCCGACGGCGGTGTGAGCTTCCACCACCACGAGCTGGTCGGGGCGCGCATGGCCAAGGCCAGACTGCGGGCTCTGAAGTATCCCAAGGAAATCACCGTTTCCGTCGTCAAGCTCGTGGCTCTCCATCTGCGGTTTTATGGGTACGGGCGGGGCGAGTGGACCGATTCGGCCGTGCGCAGATATGTGACCGACGCCGAGGACCAGCTCGATCGCCTGCACAAGCTGACCCGGTCGGACTGCACGACCCGCAACAAGCGCAAGGCCGCCCAGTTGGCGGCCGACTATGACGCGCTGGAGCAGCGGATCGCGGCGATCCAGGAGGCGGAGGATCTCGCCCGCGTGCGCCCCGACCTCGACGGCAACGCGATCATGGAGTTGCTCGGCATCCCGCCCGGGCCGATCGTGGGCAGGGCGTGGCGGTATCTGAAGGATCTGCGCCTGGAGCGTGGCCCGCTCAACCACGACGAGGCGGTCCAGGAGTTGCGCAGGTGGGCGGCCGAGCAGGGGCTGTAGGCGGCGGGCCTAGAGCCGGGCTTCGGCGGGCTGATTCGGCCGGCGCACCGGGCCGACGCCAAACCACACGGCGAGCAGGATGAAGCCGATCGCGACGCACACCAGGCCGGCCACCGACCGCCCGTTGGCCGGCAGCGTGGTCGCGGCGATGAACAACCCGGTCACAAACGCCATGTTGAACGCGGTGTCGTTGACGCTGAAGATCCGCCCGCGGTAGATGTCTTCGCACTCGTGCTGGATAGTCGCGTCCACGATGATCTTCATGCTCTGCGACGCCACGTTGACCAGGAACGCCGCGACCAGCAGCAGGAACTTGTTGAACGGCAGCCCGAAGATGAGCACCACCACGCCGACGCTCGCGACCAGGCCGACGAGCCATCGATGAGTGCCCAGGTGCCGCACGGCGAACGGGGTGACCACGGCGGCCAGGGCGGCGCCCGCCGCACCCGCGATCACCACCATGCCCAGGTCGCGCAGCGACTGCTGGGCCTGCCCGGAGCCGAAGTATCTGCTGTAGAGCAGCAACGTCGCGAGCGTGAGCACGCCATAGAGGCATCGATAGACGGCCTGCAGCGCCATCGACCGGGCGGCGACCCGGCGCTGGGCCAGGTGCCGGCCGCCCTCGATCATGCCGCGGGCCACCTCGTAGACCGCGCGCCCTAGCTTGCCCATGTGCCGTTCGTGCGCGAGCGGGCCGAGCGCGCCCGGCCGGAACAGCGCCCGCGCCAGCAACCCGGACAGCAGATAGCCACCTGAGGCGGTCACGGCGATCCCGGCGTAGCCGTGCGAATCGACGCCCACCAGCTTGAGCGAGATCACGGCGGCCGCGCTGAACAGCCCGATCGAGTAGCAGATCGTGCCGAGCGTCGCGGCCAGCGCGTTGGCCGGCACCAGCTTCTCGTCGTCGACCACGCGCGGCAGGGCGGCCGAAAGGCCTGCCAGGAAGAACCGGTTGATCGCGATCACGATGAGCGCACTGATCGCGAACAGGACGCCGTTGGCGTCCGTCCACAGCAGCGCCGCGGCGGGCAGGACCATCAGGGCGCGCAGCAGGTTGGCCACGGACAGCGACAGGCGTCGATCCCATCGGTCGAGCAGCACGCCCACATAGGGCCCCATGACCGAGTAGGGCAGCAGCAGGATGGCGAACCCGGCGGCGATGGCCACCGGGCTGTTTTGCTGATTGGGGTTGAACAGGATGGAGCCCGCGAGCCCGGCCTGAAACCAGCCGTCGGCGACCTGACTGGTGAGCCGGACGCCGAGCAGCCGGCGAAACCCGGAGCCCGCAAGGATTGCCCGGGAGCTAGGCGCTTGCGCGATCAGGGTCTGTGGCACGCAACCACCCTACGTCGCGGAGACAGACAAAGGGGATGCGGCCGATGACCGCACCCCCAATACCGTCCGACTATTTCTTCGCCTCGAGCTCGGCTGGGGCCGCTTTGGCCGGGTTGGCACCGCCGTTGCCGACGCTGCCGGCCAGCCGGCTCAGCAGTTCCGGCAGGTCGATGCCGGTCAGATCGGTACCCAATTGGAGTCCTTGAGCCACGTTGCTTGCCACCGACTTGGTAAGCGAGCTGGCCCCATCGGTGGAGATGACCGTCATCTTGTCGATGGACCGCATCGGGTCGGACGCCGCCGCGACCACCTGTGGCAGCACCCGCACCAGCAGGTCGAGCACGGCCGCGTCGTTGAAGTGGGCGAACGCCTCGGCCTTGCGCTGCAGCGCCTCCGCCTCGGACTGTCCTTTGGCGAGGATCGCCGCCGCCTCGGCGTGGCCCTCGCGCTCCACGGCGTCGGCAATGGCCGTCCTGCGCCGCTGCTCGGCCTCGCCCTCCTTGGCACCCTCGATCGCGTTGGCCTCCGCGAGCGCGGCCCGGCGGGCCCGCTCGCCCTCACCGGTCAGACGTGACCGCTCGGCCTCGGCCTGCGCGGCGGCGATGGCCGCCTGGCGCCGGGCGTCGGCCTCGAGCACGGCCGCGTTGCGCGACGCCTCGGCCTCCTGCTCCACCTTGTAGCGCGCCGCGTCGGCGGGCTTGCGGACCTCAGTGTCGAGCTGGCGCTCCTTGAGCTCCGCGTTGCGCTCGGCCACCTTCTGCTGCTCGGACAGGATCGCCTGTTGGCGCTCGGCCTCGGCAAGCGGCCCCGCCGCCGCCGATCTGGCCTTGGCCGCGTCGATCTCGGCCGCGATCTCGGCCTTTTTCAGCTCGAGCGTGCGCTGGGCGACCGCGATGGCCTCCTCGGCGAGCAGGCGCTCCTGCTCGGCCTGCTGCCGTGCGCGGGCTTCGGCGATGGCCGCGTCCTTGAGCACGCGCGCCGCTTCCGGACGCCCGAGGTCGGCCAGATACGAGCCCTCGGCCACGATGTCCTGCAGCTGGAACGTGTCGAGCACCAGACCCTGGTTGGTCATCGAGTGCTCGGCCTCCTCGGCCACGTTGCTCGCGAACGCGGCCCGATCGCGGATGATCTCCTCGATGGTGAGCCGGCCAACGATCGAGCGCAGCGAACCCGCGAGCACCTCCCGGGTGAAGTCCTCGATCGCGTTTTGCTGGTGCAGGAACCGCTGCGCGGCGGCGCGGATCGCGTCCTCGGTCCCGCCGACCTTGACGATGGCCACGCCTTGCAGGTTGGCCCGGATGCCCTGCTTGCTGACCGCACCCGTGATCTCCACGTGGATGCTGCGGCTGGACAGGCCCATGACCTGGAGCTTCTGCACGACCGGCAGGACGAACACCGACGCGCCCATGACGACCTTCTGGCCGGACAGGTCGTGCGACCGCACGCCCTGCGCATTGGAGATGCTCTTGCCCTTGCGGCCGGTGACGATGAAGGCCTCGTTGGGTCCGGCCACCTTGATCCGCGATACCACGAACAGGATCAGGAGCAGGACGATGAGCGCGCCCCCCGCCCCCGCGATAATGAGGGGTGTCAACTTGTCTATTCCTCCATAACTAGGACATTGGTTTCGCTGAGCGCCTCGGTGACGACCACCGCCGCGCCGAGCGCGATGGGCTTGCCCGCCCGGGCGTAGAGCTTCATCGGCTGGCCGCCGATGCGCACCCGGACCTCGCCGTATCCGCCGGCCGGGATCGGTGTCACCACAACGCCTTTGGTGCCAACGAGATCTCCGGCGGTCGGGGTGGCGTCGGTCGGCATGTCCTGCATGCGGGTCACCAATTTGGTGGCCAGGAGCGAGGCCGGGACGGCGATGATGATCCCGATGCCGAGTGCGCCATACGGACCGATCTTCTCACCGAACAGCTCATGGATCGCGGCGGCGCCGAAGCCCAGCCCGCCCGCGAAACCAGCTGCCGCTTCCACCGAGAAGAAGCCGTCACCGATGTCGAAAAAGCTGCCGCCGAATATCGACAGGAGCGCGATGAGCACGCCGGCAGCTCCGATGACGAGAAAGATTGTGGTAGCCAGGCTCACGTCGACAACGTACTGGCCCCACGCAAGGACTCGGGTCGCACGGCGGCGTCCTCTCCGGTTGTCTTCCGGGGCGGTCCGCCGCGACTTGCTTTGGCAGGAGCAAGAGTCTCAGTATCAGTCGACCAGCCAGGCGATGATGCGGATGACGCCGACGCCCGCCAGGGCGGTCACCACGACCAAAACGACGGCCGTGAACAGGCACGGCCAGGTGACGCCTCGGGTCTTGGCGGGGGCGCGATAGGCCCCCACCCATTGTGTCGGTGGCCCGGATTGCTGGGCCTCGTCGGCCAGCTGCACCAGCCGTTCGGTCGCCGCGTCGGGCAGGCCCGCCGGATCGCCGCTGAACTGCAGCAGCCGCAACCGCTGCCACGGGTCCGGATTGGCCTTGGCAAAGGCGGCGAGCTCGCTGGCGCGCACGTCATCGGTGAGAAATCCCCACCGTCCGGCCTCGACGGGGTTGCCCGTCTGCCGGTAGACGGCCGCCAGCAGTGATCGCACCTCGACATCATCGGAGAGCGTGGCTAGCAGCGTCCGCAGTCGTTGAATCGCCATATGGGTATGCCCGGCCGCCAGATCGGCGCGCACGCGGGCTAATACGTCCGCTTTCGCCACGTGACGATCCTCGGGGAGGAATGAGCGGAAGTAAACCCATCATTTAGCACAATTCTTAACGGACCAGCTGCTCCACAACGGCGTATAGGCCGATGGCCGCCAGTCCACACAGGACCGCCGCGGCGGACAGACGCGCCCAATTGAGCCGAATCGACAGGCGCATCCGCTGGGCCTGTGCGGCTATGCTCCGCGGCGGGGGCAGCTCTGCCAGCCGGCGCCGCGAGAAGTCTGTGGGGGGCAGTGCCTTCGCGGGCCAGCGCAGCGCCGCGCGGCGGCCGGAGGGCGAGGGGTAGGCGCGCTCGAAGGCGAGGATCTCGACGGGGTCGGCGCTCTCGTCCAGGTAGGACCAACGGCCGGCCTCGACGAGGTCTCCCGTCTGTCTATAGACCTCGGCGAGTTGGCGGCGCAGGTCCAAATCGGTCGGATGCGCCGCGATCAGGCTATGTAACCGCTGTTTAGCCGGATGTGTGTGACCTTTTGCGAGGTCGTTCGCCACCCGGTCCATGAGGTTCGACTTGGCCATGCAGACACTATGCCCTGGATCCATTGATCAGATCCAGGGCACAGTTGCGATCAGTAACGTCTAGATCAACGCTTAGCGAACGACGTCGCCCTTGATGTAGGCCTCAACCGCCTCGTGAGCGTCGTGATCTGGGTACTGCACCGGCGGTGATTTCATAAAGTAACTGGATGCGGAGAGTAGCGGTCCGCCGATCTTGCGATCCAGGCCAATTTTCGCCGCGCGGATTGCGTCGATAATCACACCCGCGGAGTTGGGCGAATCCCACACTTCGAGCTTCAGCTCGGCGCTGAGCGGCACGTCGCCAAACGCGCGGCCCTCCAGGCGGATGTAGGCGAACTTGCGGTCGTCGAGCCAAGGCACGTGATCGGACGGTCCGATGTGCACATCGCCCTTGCCCACCTCGTGCGGGATCTGCGACGTGACCGACTGGGTCTTCGAGATCTTCTTCGACACCAGGCGGCTGCGCTCCAGCATGTTCATGAAGTCCATGTTGCCGCCGAAGTTGAGCTGGTAGGTGCGCAGCAACTCGACGCCGCGGTCCTCGAACAGCTTGGCCAGCGTGCGGTGCACGATGGTCGCGCCGACCTGGCTCTTGATGTCGTCGCCCACGATCGGCAGGCCCGCGTCCTCGAACTTCTTGGCCCACTCGGGGTCGGAGGCGATGAACACCGGCAGCGCGTTGACGAAGGCGCACCCGGCGTCGATGGCCGCCTGCGCGTAGAACTTGTCGGCCTGATCCGAGCCCACGGGAAGATAGGAGACGACGACGTCGACCCGAGCGTCCTTGAGCGCCTTGACGACGTCGACCGGCCTCTCATCGGACTCCTCTATGACCTCGGCGTAAAACTGGCCGATGCCGTCGAGGGTGTGCCCGCGCTGCACGGTCACGCCCAGCGGCGGCACATCGCACAGCTTGATGGTGTTGTTTTGGCTCGCGACGATGGCCTCGGCGAGGTCTCGCCCGACCTTCTTCGCGTCGACGTCGAACGCGGCGACGAACTCTACATCGCGGACGTGGTAGCCGCCGAAGTCAACGTGCATCAGGCCTGGCACACGCTGCGACGGATCGGCGTCGCGGTAGTAGTGGACGCCCTGGATCAGCGACGACGCGCAGTTTCCCACGCCGACAACGGCGACACGGACGGATCCCATCGCTTGTGCCTCCCTAACCTTCCTGGTTGTTTTTACGCTCGTTGGCGATCAGTTCCTCGAGCCAGCGCACCTCGCGGTCGGCAGCCTCAAGACCGTGTTTTTGCAGCTCAAGGGTGTATGCGTCGAGCCGCTCCGCGGCACGCGCGAGCACCTCACGGAAGCCCTCGCGACGCTCCTCGATCTTGCGGCGGCGCCCCTCGAGGATGCGCAGCCGCACGTCGACGGCGGTGCGGGCGAAAAAGGCGAAGTGGATCCCGAACGCCGCGTCCTCGTAGGCCTCTGGCCCCCCACGGGCCAGGAGGTCTTGGAAGCGTTCCTTCCCCTCCGCGGTGATCTTGTACACCACCCGCCCGCGCCTGCTGGTCAGCGGCGGCACGGCATCGGCCGGGGTCTCTCCCGCCTCGGTGATCCAGCCGGCGGTTTGCAGCCGGCGCAGCGTGGGGTAAAGCGAGCCGTAGCTGATCGCGGCCCTGATCGCGCCAAGCTTCACGGCGAGCTGTTTGCGCAGCTCATAGCCGTGCATCGGGGACTCGTGCAGCAGGCCGAGGATCGCCAGGTCAAGCATGAGTCACCCCCGATGGGTCGGGCCGATGTATCGAGCCGATACATCGCTAGGTTAGAACGACACTCGAGTATTGCGCAACGATCACTCGGGTCCATCACACTCGGGGCTGTGAGGCATGCCATGGATGTTTTGCCGACCGCACGGGCTGCTCACGATAGGTGAGCGCAGCGTGAGCGTGGTCGCAGTCTTGAGCATGACCGGTTACCCTGCAATCCATGTGTGCGCAACGGCGGACCGTCGACTACTCACTTCAGCGACGGGCTTTGCTGCGTGAGGTCTACGCCGGCCGGGTCGACAGGCTCGAGGTGTGTGACGCCTCGCCCTACCTCAAGAGCGCGGCCCGGTTCCACGGCGAGACCACGGAGCAGCGCTGCCCGATCTGCAGGCGCGAGTTCGTCATGCACGTGCACTACATCTACGGTGATCAGCTCAAGCACTCGGCTGGCCAGGCGCGCAGGCGCGCAGAGCTGGCGGTTCTGGCCGATACGTTCGGGGAGTTTCAGGTGTTCGTGGTGGAGGTCTGCCGACGCTGCAACTGGAATCATCTCGTCGAGCAGTATCTTTTGGGCAACACCCTGGCCAGCTCCCCCGCGACAGCCCCGACCGGAACGGTGTGACAAACATGAGTTCGTACGGCGACCCCCGCGCCGATGACTATGAGCCCTATGGGCATCAGGCGTCCCAGCAGGACGGCGGCGGATACTCCGGCTCCGACCCCGGTTATGGCGCCGGATACGACCAGGGCTCAGGTTATGACCCGGGCTATGGCTCGGGCAGCGATCGAGGCGCGGGCTACGACCCAAACTATTACTCCCCCGCTCCCCCGCCGGTGCCCACGTCTCCGGCGTCGGGCCGGGCGAGCGTGCCATCGCCGGGTGCCGGCCGCGCCAGCGTCCCCGGTGCTTCGTCGGGCCGGGCGAGCGTGCCATCGCCGGGTGCCGGCCGCGCCTCCGTGCGCCCGGCCGCGCTGCCCGATGTGGCCGTCGAGGGGCGTTCCGACCGGCCGAAGAAGTCGAGCAAGAAGCGGCGCACAGCCCGCTGGCAGAAGCTGCTCATCGCGGGCATCGGTGTGTTCATCCTCCTGATCGGCGGCGGGATGATCGGCGGCAGCTACTTTTACGACAAGGTGCTCCCGCCCGACCAGCTGAGCCTGAAAAACAGCACCGAGGTGCTCGCCGCCAACGGCCAACAGCTGGCGAAGCTGGGCACAGAGCACCGCAGCGAGGTGCCGATGGCGGTGCTCGACGAGAAGGTCAAGCACGCGCTGATCGCGGGCGAGGACAAAAACTTCTACAACCATCACGGTGTGGACCTGTGGGGCATCGCCCGCGCGGCGTGGAACAACTTGACCGGCGGCGAGACGCAGGGCGCCTCGACGATCACCCAGCAATA
>JBIOYB010000515.1:0-24607 GCA_044869915.1 Allorhizocola sp. | reverse complement strand
GTGAGCCTGTTGCTTTTGCGGCGGGCTTGCTGGCTGGTGGGTGGTGGGCCGCCTCGGGGCGTGTGCCGCGAGGTGTGTGTCTGGTCGCCAAAAAGCAACAGGCTCACGTTTTCCACGTTCGTAGCGTGACAACGATCAAGCCCCGGCTTACCTCTAGTAAGCCCGGATGCGCGAGATGAGGTCGGCCTGCACGTCGGCCCACGGTGCGCCGAGGAAGGTGGACGAGGCGAAGTCGTAGCCACCACCACCCAGCAGCGAATCATGGAACTTCATCAGGCGCTCCCGGCCGAACCGGTCCTCGAGCCGTTTCACCGCGAGGAACGCAATGTTGTAGAGCGCGCTGACGGTCGCGTCGGAGTCGTCGTCGGCCGGCCCGTCGAAGGGGAGTTTGCGGTCCCACCCGTTGCGGATGAAGCGCCGGGTGTTGGCCGGGGCATCGCCCGCGGTCAAGCCCTGCGGGTGCGCGGCCAGCTCGGCGACGCCCTCCATGATCCACCAGTTTTTGTCGCCATAGAACTGGCCTCGCATCAAGGCAACGTGGGTCATCTCGTGGCGCAGCATGTCGTCGAGGAAACGGGTGCGTGCCGCGCCGTTCGCGTTGTTGAGCACCACGTCGCTGCGGCGGTCGCCGATCGGCAGCGCGTAGCCGGCGGCCCATTTGGGCAGGCCTCCGCCGTACCAAGAAGTCCACTCCTTCTTTCCGGCGAGATAGACCCGGTAGGCGTCGGGCTTGCCGCCCGCGCCGTAGGTGCCTGATGTGCCGAAAGCGTCGGCCACCGCGGCCGCCTTCTCCGCCTCGCGCAACAGTTCGGGCAGCTTGGCCATGAACTCGGCGGTCGTCGCGACCACCGTCCGCTCGCCCGTGGCCACATGCAGATCGCTGAGCTCCCACGGTTGCGGGTCGCCATACCACTTGTCCGACTTCCCCGGCGCCGCAACGGACATCAGGCGTGGCCCGCCCTCGGCGTCGGCCCACATCATGGTCTCCACAACGCTGTCGACCTCGCACTTGGCCACGAGGAAGCAGAAGCCGATGCGGACCGTGGTCTTCCACTGGCCCGCGCCCGGGTCGTGGTCGATGGTCTGGATGTTTTGGCTGTAGCCGGTGGCTCGCATCGCCGTCAGATTGCGGTAGCGGCGGGTGAGCTCGGCCCGCGCCGCGTCGGAGCCGACCGGCTGCAGGTAGCCCGCCTCGTCGTTGCGCAGCAACGCCTGCGCCTGATCGTAGAGGGTTTGCGCGACGATAAACCGTAGGTCGTTTTCGCGCTCATCGGTGGTCTCGCCCACCTTGGACAGGGGCGCGGCGGGAGCCGTCGATGTGGCCGGTGTGGGCGCGGGCGCTTCGGCGGGTGACGACGCACACGCGCCCACAAGCATGGCGGCGATGAGGCCGGATAGTCGACGGAGTGGGAACACGGCCGAGATGTTAGCGGTTCGCCGCCGGGCGTGGGGGGAGATGGCGGATGAGCTGTGGGTTTTGGCGTCTATCGAAACCCTGGCCACCACCGCGAAGCGGTGGCATCTTCGGTGCCATGCCAGACACCGGCGCCGACCTGGGCGCAGATCTGTATGAGCTCTACCGGGCGGGCAACGACAACCTGCCCAATGTGGCCGAGGAGTATGTGACGGCGGCCACGAGCGTTGGCAACTCTCAGTCGTTCCGCCCGCCCGGCCAAGGCAACGCCCCGGCCCAGTGGAACTCGCTGGCCACCCACATCGCGCAGATACTGAACGACACCGCGAAGAATCTGGACGACACGGCGCTGGCGCTGATTATGGCGGTCAACGAATACGCCGCGACCGACGCCGCGGCAAAGGCGGAGCTTGACCGCCTCGTCCGCGAGAACGGGACGCCGCGATGAGTTTTGCACAGCTGATGCAGCACGCCGACGACATCGCCAGGAAGGCTTGGCAAGAGGCGATGACCACGGGCGACCTGAAGGAGGGCCCGGGCTACAGCAAGGATTGGCTCGACAATCTGCGCTCGCTGTGCGATAGCGTCCCCGGGCGGTTCGCGCCGTTTTCCAGGATGCCCGAACCGGGGGACTACGACGCGGGCATCAACATGCTCAAGAAGGGTCTGGAGGCGCTGTCCAACGGGCAGGACAACCGGGATCCGATCTCGACCAACGGCCAGGTCTACATCGCCAATCAGGTGCTGACCAAGCTGTCCGGGATGGAGAGTTACATCGAGGGCTGGACGGGCAGCGCCGCCATGGCGTTCAAGTCCAACTTCATCGACCCCTTCCCGGCGGTGGTGCGCAACCAGTTCATCCTTGTGGCCGCGCTGAAGTCGGCGCTCGAAGCCGAGCAGGCGATGTGGAAAAAGGCGCGGGAGGACGTGGACAAGATCGCCCACGACACGCTCGCCGCGATCGACAACATGGGCGAGACCGGCAAGAACGAGTGGACCATGATTTTCACGGTGGTCGCCTCCGTCGCGGCGGTGGGCGCATCGCTCATGGCCCCCGGGGCCGGCGGAGTGATCGCGGTGACCGCGATCGGCTCGGCCTCCCAGGTCGTCGCGGCCGCGGCGCCCGACGATCCACCCAAGCTCACGGTCTCCGGCGAACATCCCGACCAGGTCCTCGTCGCGATGGCCAACTGCCTGAACAAGCTGCAGGAGGAGATCGACAACACCGATCGGAAAATCGCCACCGCACTGCAGAGCCTTGTCGGCGAAATCTATGCCAGCAACGTGTCCTTCGTGTCCAAGCGGCCGGCACTGGCCGGCGCCACGAAGGCCGACATCACCAGCCCCGGCCAGATGGGCTACTCATCCGATTAGGAGGTTGCCGTGGGCGTGCTTGCCGACGGTCTGGACAACATGCGGGTGCACGCCTCGACACCGGGCGGGAGCATCAGCGCGGAGCTGCACGGCCGCAGCGATGTGCGGGTGTCGTTTGCGCCCGGCTACTACCGGCGGGTGGAGCGCAGCGACCTCGAGGCGCACCTGGCGAGCCTGGCCAAGCTGCTGTGGGTGGCGCGGATGCGCGAATACTACGAGCTGCGCAGCGAGGCGACCGGAGAGCGGATCACGGGCGAGCCGCCGGCGATCAGCCCACGCGACGTCGACTACGACCGGCAGCGCGAGGGTTTGCTCGCGGAAGGGGCTTCGGCGGACGGCGCCGTCTATATCTCGGTGCTGGGTATGAAGACTTGGACGGTCCGTGTTACCACCCAAGCCCTGAACTCATTGCGCGAGGACGAATTCGCCGCGCGGTTGGGCGAGGCCGCGGCGCTGCTGATCAGTGATCACAGACGGCAGGTCCGCGAGCTCAAGATGAAGATCTATCCACCGGACCTGTGAGTCAGGAAGTCCAGCAGGATCGGATTGAAGGCGGACGGGTCCTCGATGCTGGGCAGGTGCCCGGCCCAGTCGAGGCGGACGCGGCGCGAGTGGGGGATCGTCGCGGCCAGCCCGTCCGCGACCTGCTGGAAGAAGTCCAGGTCGTGTCCGCCCGACACGACCAGGGTGGGTGCGGTGATGGCGGCGAGGTCGTAGTCGACCTTGGCGCGGGCGATGTCGGGCGCGGCGAGCTGGACCTCGAAGGCCCGACGCTGCATGGCGCCGACGGATGCGCGAGGGTTTTCGCGGATCTGCGGGCCGAGCCAGGTGTCGAGGTTGAGCTCGACCGCGCCCTCGATGTCGCCCGCCTCGAGCAGCGCGTCCTCCTTGTCGCCGAAGGCAATGACGGAAGGCGTGCGGTCGTGCGTGGCGTGGTCGGCGCTGATGAGCGCGAGCCGCTCGACGCGGTCGGGCCAGCGGGCGGCGAATTCGGAGCCGATCATCCCGCCATACGAGGCGGCGACCAGATGGACGCGGTCGAGCCCGAGGTGGTCGAGAAGGGCACGCACGTCATCGGCCGGATTGTACGGCTGCGTGGGTGCAGGAGTGTCGCCATAGCCGCGAAAATCCGGGCGTAGGACCCGGAAGCCCGCGTCTGCCAACGGCTTCAATTGCGGATGCCACATCCGGCGGTCGGCGACCGTGGAATGCAGCAGCACGACGACGGGCCCGGTGGCCGCGTCGTCGATCAGATCGTGTGTGAGAAACATTGAGGGAGCCTAGCGAGTCGTAGGGTGGGCGGGTGCTGATTTATTCGGTCCGTACGGAGTTCGACGACGCCCAGACCCGGCGGCGATACCTCGACTGGCTCACCCTGGGCCACTGCGAGGCGGTCGTCGAGGCGGGCGCGCGGTCGTTCGAGATCGTGTCCTATGACGACGGTTCTGTGGAGACACAGTATGAATTCGCCTCGCGCGAGGCGTTTGCCGCCTACGAGGCCGGGCCTGCGGTTGCGTTGCGCGCCGACGGCAAGGCGAAGTTTCCGGACGTTCGGTCGGTACGCAGCGTCGGCGAGAGGCTCTAGTCTCCGCAGTCGTGCATATTGGCAAACGGGGGATCTACGCGCTTTTACTGATCACAATGCTGCTGGCCTCGGCCGGCCAGGCGCAATCGCCGGCGCTCACACAGGCCGATGCCGTGCGCGCCGCACCAAGCCCGTCGTCGCCACCCGTGCCGACGATTGCGCCCGCGCCGGTCACCCACGTGGGCGATCAGACCCGCGAGCGGGGCGATTTCCTGCGCGAGCAGGTGCGGCTGCTCCTCGCCGAGCAGGCAAAGGCGTTGCTGCGCAAGGACGAGGAGGCGTTCCTGCGGCCGGCGGCGGACGGGCCGGTCCGAGACGAGCTGACGCGCCGCTACCGGAACCTGATCGCCTTGCAGGTGGCCGGGTTTGATCTGGCGACCGAACCGCTGGAGTTCGATGCCGCGACGGGGCAGTGGCGCGCCAAGGCGACGGTGTCGTTCTGCTTCGTGGTGGCCGGGTGCCGCACCGATTATGTGCACGAGTCGCTGGCGTGGACCGACACGGAGGCCGGGCCGCGGCTGGCGTCGATCGCGGCGGCGAGCGACACCTCCGACTCGTGGTATGGCCAGACCCAGCCGTGGGAGGTCAGCGATCTGCATGTCGCCGTGGGCACTCGCGCGCTCGTGGCCACGACGGCCCGGCTCAAGGGGCGCCTGCCGGAGCTGTTGCGGGAGGCCGAAAAGGCGGCGGTGGTGGCGGACGAGTTCGCGACGGGCGGGAGCAAGCCCGACATCTACCGCGTGTACCTCGCCGATACCAATGAGTGGAAGACGTGGTACGGCGGTCAGGAGACCAAATGGGCGGTGGGCTACGCGACCGCGGTCGGACCCAATCAGAGCGACGTGGTGCTCAACAACGCGAAGGTGAGCTCGAGCTATCTCGATGACACGCTGCGGCACGAGCTGACCCATGTGTCGTCGCTACATGGCCAGCACCACTGGGAGGGCAACTGGTGGCTCATCGAGGGGATCGCGCAGCTGGCCGAAAACCCCAACGGGCTCAACGCGCAGGACTGGTCGGCCGCGACGCGCACCTTCGTGCGGGGCGGGTGGGACCGCAAGTTTCCCGCCGAGGGGCCGAGCGACAGCATGTCCAACAGCGCGGTGGGCTCGCGGTACGGTGTCGCCTACTACGCGGTGAAGTGCCTCGACGTCCAGTTTGGGCGGGCTCGGTTGCTCTCGTTCTTCACCCAGGTCGTGGTGCACGGCGCGATGCCGGTCGTGGTCTCGCCGACGCTGTTCGAGAAGGATTGGGCGGCCGTGGAGGCCGACTGCGCGGCGTACACTCGCCGCAGTGCTTGACGGATGTCTATCTGTAAGTAAAGCTCACTAACTATGAGGTGGATGACGGCGTTGATCGTGGCCGCCTGCGCGGCCGTGTTCCCGGTGCGGGTGGCTCAGGCGGCGGTCGGATCCATGCAGGACGTCGTGCCGATCCCGGTGTCGGTGCAGCCCGCGGCGGGAGTGGTCTTCACGCTGCCGTCCACCGCGACGATCTCGGCGGACGCGGCCGGTGCGCGCGTCGCGGACCATCTGGCCGGGATCCTGCGGCGATCGACCGGATATGCGCTGCCGGTCGGTGCCTCCGGCGGGCAGATCCAGCTGTTGCTCAGCGGGGCCGACCCGACCGTGGGCTCCGAAGGGTACCAGATAGATGTCTTGGAAAATCTGGTGACGATCAGGGCGCAGACGGCCGCTGGGCTGTTCCACGGCGTGCAGACGCTGCGGCAGCTCTTCCCGCCCGAGATCGAGAGCGCGACCGTCCAATCCGGACCGTGGCAGCTGCCCGGCGGGCGGATCGTGGACTATCCGCGGTTTGCCTATCGCGGCACGATGCTGGATGTCGCGCGGCACTTCCACCCGGTCGCGACCGTCAAGCAGCACATCGACCGGATGGCGCTGTACAAAATTAACTATTTCCATCTTCATCTGTCCGATGATCAGGGCTGGCGAATCGTCGTCGACGGCTGGCCGCGGCTGGTCACACATGGTGGCAGCACGCAGGTCGGGGGCGGCCCGGGCGGCTACTACACCAAGGCGCAATACCAGGAAATCGTGGCCTACGCGGCCGAGCGCTTCATCACCATCGTGCCCGAAATCGACATGCCGGGGCACACGAACGCCGCGCTGGCCTCATACGCCGAGCTGAACTGCAACGGGGTGGCTCCTCCGCTTTACACGGGGACCGATGTCGGCTTCAGCGCGTTGTGCACCTCGCGCGAGGGCGTCTACACCTTCATCGACAATGTGCTGGGTGAGCTGGCCGCGCTGACGCCGGGCCCATACATCCACATTGGAGGCGATGAGGCGGACACGCTGTCGTCCGCGCAATACGCGACATTCATGAACCGGGCCCAGCCCATCGTGGCCGCGAAGGGCAAGACGGTCGCGGGCTGGCACCAGAATGCGGCCGCGGCGGTGAACCACAGTCCAAACCGGATAGTGCAGTATTGGGACACCGGCACGTCCAACGCGGAGGTCAACAACGCGGCCGCGCGTGGTGCGAAGGTCGTGATGTCGCCGGCGAACCGCGCCTACCTCGACATGAAGTACAACGCGCAGACGCCGCTCGGGCAGGATTGGGCCGGCCTCATCGAGGTGCAGACTTCATACGAGTGGAATCCGGGCGCACACCTGAGCGGGCTGCCGGCGTCGGCGGTGCTGGGTGTCGAGGCTCCACTGTGGACGGAGACCATCGTCACGCCGGAACACATCGAGTTCATGGCCTTCCCGCGCCTGCCGGCAATCGCCGAGCTGGGCTGGTCGCCGTGGTCCACACACAACTGGACCGCCTTCCGGCAACGCCTTGGCGCGCAAGGGCCGCGCTGGACCATCATGGGCATCGACTTCTACCGTTCGCCGCAAATTCCGTGGCGCAGCAATAGCAATCGCTATGAGGCGGAGGCGGCCACCATCTCGCAGGGCGTCGTCGAGTCCAACCACGCGGGCTTCACCGGCACCGGATTCGTCAACTACAACAACGTGAGCGGCAGCTACGTGCAGTGGACCGTCACCTCCGCCGCCGCGCGCACGGCCACCCTCACCTTCCGCTACGCCAACGGCACTTCCGTCAACCGGCCCATGGACATCCGCGTCAACGGCGCCATCGTCTCCGCCGCGCTGGCCTTCGCCGGCACCGGCGCGTGGACCAGCTGGCAAACCCGCACCGTGACCGTCACCCTGCCCGCGGGCGCGAGCACCATCCGCGCCACTGCCACCACGGCCAACGGCGGCCCCAACGTCGACCACCTGGAGCTGTCATAATCCTGCGCCGTGAGGGCATCGCTGGTCACCATCGCGACCCTCGCCGCCGGGTTGGTGCTCTCGGGCCGGCGGCCCACGCGGAAGCGTTGGACGAGGCGATGCCGCCGTTTGTGGCGCATGTGTTGGACGCTTTGCGCGGGTCAGCCCAGAGGGTCGCGCAGCAGCGGGTCGAAGGCGAGCTCGGCGGCGCCGAGCAGGGCGGCGTCGTCGCCGAGGGTGGGGGTGCGCAGGCGGACGTGCTCGCGGGTGGCGGGCAGGCCCATGCTGTTGAGGCGGCTGCGGACCTGTGCGGCCGAGGCGAGATAGACATCGCGCAGGGAGCCGCCGAAGATGACCAGCTCCGGGTTGAAGATGTTGACCAGGTTGGCGACGCCGAAGCCCAGCCAGTCGCCGACGTGGCGGACGGCGGCCTGGGCCACGTGGTCGCCGCGGGCGGCGCGGTCGATGACGGACAGGATGGCCTCCTGGCCGCTGATGTCCGGTTTGGACTCGGCGAGGCGCAACAGGGTGGGCTCGCCGATTTCGGTTTCCCAGCAACCGCGCGAGCCGCACTCGCAGCGGATGCCGGACGGGTTGACCACCATGTGGCCGACCTCGCCGCCGTAACCCCCGTGGCCGGTGACGCGGTGGCCGCCCGCGATGATGCCCGCGCCGACGCCCACATCACCGTAGAGATAAATCACGTTGTCACACCCGATGGCCACGCCCCGCGTGTGCTCGGACAGGGCGCATACGTCCGCCACGTTGGCGACCGCGATCTGCATGTCCGGCAGGCGCTCCTGCAACTGATCCCCGAACGGCTCATCCCACATGCCGATGTGCGGTCCTAATCGGACCAACCCGTCCTGCTGGCTCACCACACCCGCGATGGCCACGCCGAGACCGACGCAGCGCGCCGAACTGTCCACATTGAACGCGTGCACGGCCTCGACGAGCGGGCCGACCACATCCGACGGGCGCGGGAACGAGACCCGGTCGAGGATGACCCCGCCCAGCCCCACCCGCGCCACGCGTACCTGATCGACCTCGATGCTCGCCGCGTGGACGTAAATCGAGTCCGAACACGCCCGCACCGTCAACGACGGCCGGCCGGCGCGCCCCGTCTCGCGCGGCGCCTCCTCCGTCACGAGCCCGGCCTCGGCCAGCTCGGCCGTGAGCGCCCCGATCGTCGAGCGGTTCAGGCCCAGCTCGGTGGTGAGCTCCGCGCGCGAAATCTGGCCCCGTTCGTGTACGAACCGCAACAGGGCACCCAGGTTTTGCCGCCGGATCTCCTCCTGGCTGGGCGCAGGTGACCGCACCTGACCTCTAACCTCCCAACACGCCGCGTTTGCGGGAAAGCGCGTCCACACCTGCCGCGAGCAGCAGCACCGTCCCGGTCACAACGTACTTGATCCCGGAGCTGTAGTTCAGCAGGCTCATCCCGTTGTCGATCACAGCGACGACGAGCCCGCCGAGCACGGCGTCGAGCACGCGCCCTTTGCCGCCGAACAGGCTTGTCCCGCCGATGACGGCCGCGCCGACGGCGTAGAGCAGCACATTGGAGCCGCCCGTGTTGGGGTCGACCGAATTGCCCCGGCTGGCGGCGATGATGCCGCCCACCGCGGCCATCGCCGAGCAGATGACGAACGCCGAAATCCGGATCCGGTCAACGCTGATGCCGGCGCGGCGGGCGGCCTCGCGGTTGCCGCCGACCGCGTAGAGGTGCCGGCCATATGCGGTGCGCCGCAAGATAAATGTCCACAGCACGAGCAGTGCGACGACTATCGGCACGACTATCGGCACGCCCTTGAGCGAGGAGATGCGGACGTTGAAACTGCGCTCCTGGTTGAGGATGGAGACCGCGACCACGACGAGCAGGGCGAGCGCCCCCAGCTTGAACGCGGTCAAGCGCAGCGGCTCGGCCGTGACACCCTTGGCACGCCTGCGATAGGTGCTCCACATTTGCACGGCCGCGAACACGGCCACCGCGCCGCCGCCCAGCGCCCACCCCAGCAACGGCGGCAGGTTTTTGTTGGCGATGGCCACGATGACGGGCGTGCGCACCGAGATGATTTTGCCCTCTTCGAGCAGGAGCAGCGCCACGCCTTGGAAGGCAAGGAATGCGGCGAGCGTCACGACGAACGACGGTATGCTGATCTTCGCGACCAGGAAGCCGATCAGGAAGCCGATCACGACACCCGTCACGATGGCGGCGCCTACGGAGAGGTACCAAGGAAAAGCATATCGATCGAGGGTCACGGCGAGGACAGCCGCACAGACACCAGAGGCAAACCCGGCAGAGAGGTCTATTTCCCCGAGCAGGAGCACAAAGACCAGTCCCATCGCGATGACGGTCGTGGCCGCGCCCTGCTGCAGCAGGTTGGCGAAGTTGCCCGGGGTGAAAAATGCCGGCCGCATCACCGAAAAGATCGCGCATAAGACGATAAGTCCCGCGATAGCGGGAAGGGCAGGGCTGCGCTTTAACGCGGCGATCATGCGTGCTTCCCCGACGTGATGAGCTCCACGACCTGGGCATGGGTAACGTCTGTCGTCTTCACCTGGGCTACCATCTGTCCTAAGTAGAGCGCCGCGATCCGGTCGGAGACGGCGAACACGTCGTTCATGTTGTGCGAGATCAGCACGACCGCGAGCCCGTTGTCGGCCAGGCGCCTGACCAGCTCGAGCACCTGCGCGGTCTGCGCCACACCGAGAGCCGCCGTTGGCTCGTCCAGGATGACCAGGCGGCTGTTCCACAGCACGGCCTTGGCGATGGCCACGGTCTGGCGCTGCCCGCCGGAAAGGCTCGCCACCGCCTGCCGGACCGAGGTGACCGTCCGGATGCTCAGTGACGCCAAGGTTTGCGCCGCGAGCTGTTCCATCGTCGGCTCGTCGAGCACCAGCCCGCTCTTGCGCTCCCGCCCGAGGAACATGTTTTGCACGATGTCCAGGTTGTCGCACAACGCCAGATCCTGGTAGACGATCTCGATGCCGTGCCCGGCCGCGTCGCGGGGCGAGTGGATGTGCACCGCCTTGCCATCGATCAGGATCTCACCGTCGTCGACCGGGTAGATCCCGCCGATGCATTTGACCAATGTGGACTTCCCGGCGCCGTTGTCACCGACCAGGGCGGTGACCTCGCCGGCCCGCACGGTCATCGCCACGTCGCGCAGGACGTGTACCGGCCCGAAGCTCTTGTTGATTCCCCGAACCTCTAACATATCCACGCTCCAAATCATGAGGGCCTTCGCCGATTTTCCGAAGGCCCTCATGGGCTGTTATTTGATACCGGCCTGTTCGCACTTTGCCGCGAATTCGGCGGTGCACAGCTCGGCCTTTGTCACGTAGCCGTCGTCCACCACCGCCTTCACCGAGTCCAAGTAGATGGCCTGCGGCTTGAGCAGGACGCTGGGCACGTCCCGCTTGCCCTCGGGGTCGGTGACCTTGTCGGCGACCTGCTTGGTCTCGCCCTTGGCCAGCGCGATGGCCAGCGCGGCGGCCGCGTCGGCCTCCTGCTTGACGGCCTTGTAGACGGTCATGCACTGGTCGCCCGCGAGGATGTTCTGCAGGCCCTGGACAGTCGCGTCCTGACCCGTGACCGGGATCTTGATGTTGTTCTTCTTCAGCACGGCGATGGCCGCGTTGCCGAGGCCGTCGTTGGCCGCCAGCACGCCATCGATCTTGCCAGCGGTCGAGGTCATCTGCTGCTCAAAGATCTTGCCGCCCTCGGTGTTGTCCCACTGCGGGACCGACTGGTCGGGGCCCTTCTTGTATTCGCCGCTGTCAAACTTCGGCTTGAGGATCGAGTCGTAGCCCTGCTTGAACAGGGTGGCGTTGTTGTCCGTCGGCGAACCGTTGAGGTAGGCGACGGTCGGATTGGCCACCTTCTTGTCGGTCAGGCACTTGACCAGGCCTTCGCCCTGCAGCTTGCCGACGCCGACGTTGTCGAAGCTCACATAGTAGGAAGCGGAGCCGCCGAGGGTCAGGCGGTCATAGTCGATGGTCGCGACGCCCTGCGACTTCGCCTTGTCCAGAACCGCTTTTCCAGTCCCGGAGTCAAGGTTCACGATCATCAGAACGGTCGCGCCATTGGTGATCATTTGGTCCGCGATGGTCTGGAAGGCGGCCTTGTCGCCCTGGGCGTTTTGGATGTCGTAGGCGACGCCTGCGGCTTCGAAGGCAGCCTTCAGGTACTTGCGGTCGGCTGTCTCCCAGCGGACGGACGACTTGCTGTCGGGCAGGATGACGCCGATCTTGGGTGGTTTGGTTGCGCCCGTATTGCCTTGATTGCCACACGCGGCTGCGCCGCCGATGACCAGGAGACCGCATGCGGTCGTGGCCAGGATCCTTTTGAGCATGCGTGCCAGATCCTCTCGTTCATGGCTAAGGGGAACGGCTCGGGAGCCGGTTTGTTGTTCGCGACAACGTATGCGTGTGCCGCGCATTACCGCAAGCCCACGGTTTGTTGGACCCGGTAACAATTCGGCAACGTCGCTGAGATGCGACGTTGCCGGTGATTGTGGGGGTAAGGTGGACGCTGCGCTCAGCGGGCGATCGGGGCGACTTTCGCCCCCGTGAGCCGGATCAGGTCGGCGGGTGCGAGTTGGACCTGAAGGCCTCTTTTGCCCGCCGAGACGAAGATGGTGTCGGCGTCCAAAGCGGAATCATCGATGATCGTCGGCAGGCGCTTGCGTTGCCCCAGCGGGCTGATCCCGCCGCGCACATAGCCGGTCGTCTTCTCGGCCAGGTCGCGGTCTGCCAGGGCGGCCCGCTTGCCGCCGGCCGCGCCGGCGAGCGCCTTGAGGTCCACGTCGCCGGTGACCGGCACGACGGCAACCGTCAGCGCGCCGTCGACCTCGGTCACGAGCGTCTTGAACACGCGCTCCGCGGGCGCTCCGATCGCTTGCGCGACAAGCGAACCGTAGTTGGGCGCGTCGGCGCTCACCACATAGGTGTGCAGGGTGTGCCGCACCTTCTGCTTGGTCAACAGCGCCGTCGCGGGAGTGGTCATCGGGCCTTCAGGATGGCGCGCCAGGTGAGCGCGTCGCGAATCCCGTCGACGATGCCCAACTCGGGCGTCCAGCCCAGATCCTTGCGCAGGCTGCGGGCGAACGCGCCGACCGCGTCGCCCGGCCGGCGGGCGGTCTCGGTGTGCGCCAGCGGCCTGTTGGTCACCGTGGAGAAGGCATCGAGCAGCTCGCGCACGGTGGTGCCGCTGCCCGTGCCCAAATTGATCACACCGTAGTCCTCGACCAGCCGATCGAACCGTTCCACTGTGGCCACATGCGCGCGGGCCAGATCCCACACGTGAATGTAGTCGCGGATGCCCGAGCCGTCGCGAGTCGGCCAATCGGTGCCGGTGATCGGGAAAACCGTGCCGTTTTCCCACGCCTCGATCATCTTGCCGAGCGCGTGCGTCGGGTTGAGCGTCTGCAAACCCGTGCGCATCTTCGGATCCGCGCCGACCGGGTTGAAGTAGCGCAACGAGATCGCGCGCAGCTCACCCGCGTGGGCGGTGTCGGCCAGAATCGAATCGATCATCGCCTTGGTGCGCGCATATGGGCTCGTCGGCTCGACCGGCGACTCCTCGTCAACCGAAAAGTCCGGCCCCGGGCGGTAGATGGATGCCGACGAGCTGAACAGCAGGCGGCGGCAGTCGTTGCGGAGAAGGTGCTCGATCAGGCTGATCGTCTTGCCGACGTTTTCGCGATAATAATTCAAAGGCCTTTTCACCGATTCTGGTACCACGATGAGCGCGGCACAGTGCACGGTGACCTCAATGTCCGGGTGCTCGGCGAACACCCGGTCGAGCAGCCGCCCGTCGGCCACGTCGCCCTCGTAGAACAGGCGCCCGGCGGTGAAGTCGTGCCGGCCGGTCACGAGGTTGTCCAGGATGACCGGCGTGTGCCCGCTGTCGAGCAGCGCCGACGCGACCGTGCTCCCGATGAACCCGGCCCCGCCGGTGACCAAGACCTTCATAACCCCGTGACCTTACCCGACCCTCACCTGCCTGCGGCAGTTGCTATTGCCGCCACGGGAGCGCCGGCTCACTTCGAGCGCGCGATGATCGCCATGGGGGCGCCGGCCATGCGGGTCAGGATCAGCGAGGCGGCGGCAGGCCCGCTCAGGCGGAGGTCGCGGCGCAGCGCCTCGACATCGACGGCCGAGCCGCGCTTGAGGATCTCGAGCCGGCCCACGCCGCGGGCGCGAAGCGCGGCCCGCAGGCGCTTGAGCGAGAACGGCATGATCTCGTCGATCTCGAAGGCGCGCGAGAACACGTTCTCTACATATGTGGAGTTATACACGTAGGCGATCTCCGGGTCGGCCAGTACACCGTCCACGGTGGAGGCAAACTCGGCCACGAGATGGGACCGGACCACCGCGCCGTCCGGGTCGTACACATACGCCTTCGCCTTGCCCACGGGTGCCAACTCCTGCCCCGTGCCGGTCAGCTCGTGCGCGACTCCCTTCCTGATGACGGTCGCGCGGCGCGGGACTCGCGCCAGCGGCCCGCACCACGCGGCCGCCTCGACCACGTCGCCGTCCACCGACACGAGCTCAAGCTCGCATCCTTGCGGCAGGAGCGACTGGTCGATGCCGGGCGCGAGCTTGAGCACCGTGCGCGATATGCGCTCGGGCAGCGAGACCACCCAGTCCCACGGCGGCGAATAGTCGGCCGGTCTCCACAGGCGCCGGCTTCCGCTCCTGCGGGCCGGATCGCAAAACACGGTGTCCACAGTGGATAGATCGAAGTCACGGGCGTCGCCGGTGACGACGCGCGCCGACGGCGCGTTGAGCGCGGCGCACGCGGCCGTTTCGGCGTCGAGCTCCACCCCTGTGGCTCCGGCGGGGAAGTGGCGCAGATCGGAGCCGATCCCGCAGCCGAGGTCGGCAACGCGCGCGGCCGGGCCCAGGCGGGCGGCCCGCCGCGCCGCGACGATCGGCCGGGTCGCCTGCTCGAGCCCGGCGGGCGTGAAAAACATCAGCCACGCCTGCTCGCCGAACTTGCCCTCGGCGCGCCGCCGCAGCGCCGCCTGGCTCAGCGCGTCGGCGGCTAGCGTGGGCTCGTAGCGCTCGCGCAGCGCCGTGATCGCGGCCAGCCGGTCGGCGTCGAGCAACTCCCGTGCCGCGCCAAGAGCCTGCCGGCCGAGCGGGGTGACGAGTCGGGCGAAATCCACCCCGAGATTCTGGCACTCGCCTTGACGGAGTGCTAACGGCGACCTAATCTGACGATTAGCACCCTGCCTAGTAGAGTGCTAATGACAACCGCCAACTGGCAGGGCCGACACCCGCGACGACGGTGCTGCGAGTGGGCTGAAAAAGTTAGCAGTTTCCGATACCCCAGGAGGGTATGCTCGTGACTACCGCGACGAAGGTTGCGATCAAGCCGCTGGAGGACCGCATTCTGGTCCAGGCAAATGAGGCTGAGACCACCACTGCGTCGGGTCTTGTTATCCCCGACACCGCGAAGGAGAAGCCGCAGGAGGGCACCGTCCTCGCTGTGGGCCCTGGCCGCATCGACGACAAGGGCAACCGCGTTCCGATCGACGTCAAGGTGGGTGACACGGTCATCTACTCCAAATATGGCGGCACCGAGGTTAAGTATGCGGGCGAGGAGTACCTGGTGCTCTCCGCGCGCGACGTCCTCGCGGTCATCGAGAAGTAAACCGGACCGACGCGGGTTGATCTGATCAGCTGGCCCCGGCTTTCTTGTGGAGGAGGCCGGGGCCGCTGTGATGTAGAAGGAGTTTTAGTTAATGGCGAAGATTCTGAGCTTCTCGGATGACGCCCGGCATCTGCTCGAGCACGGCGTCAACACGCTCGCCGACACGGTCAAGGTGACCCTCGGCCCGCGTGGGCGCAATGTCGTGCTCGACAAGAAGTTCGGCGCTCCGACGATCACCAACGATGGGGTGACCATCGCCAAGGAGATCGAGCTGTCCAACCCGTACGAGAACCTGGGCGCCCAGCTGGTCAAGGAGGTGGCCACCAAGACCAACGACATCGCGGGCGACGGCACCACCACCGCGACGGTCCTGGCCCAGGCGCTGGTCCGTGAGGGCCTGCGCAACGTGACCGCCGGCACCAACCCCGCCTCGCTCAAGCGGGGCATCGACGCCGCCGCGAGCAAGGTCTCCCAGGCGCTGCTCGACAAGGCCGCCGCGGTCGAGGGCAAGTCTGACATCGCCCACGTGGCCACCATCTCCGCTCAAGACGCGAGCATCGGCGAGCTCATCGCCGAGGCGATGGAAAAGGTCGGCCGCGACGGCGTCATCACGGTCGAGGAGGGTTCCACCCTCGCGACCGAGCTCGAGGTCACCGAGGGCCTGCAGTTCGACAAGGGTTTCATCTCGCCGCACTTCATCACCGACCCCGAGTCGGGCGAGGCGGTGCTCGAAGACACCCACATCCTGATCACCACGCAGAAGATCTCTTCGATCGAGGAGCTGCTCCCTCTGCTGGAGAAGGTGCTGCAGACCGGCAAGCCGCTGCTGATCGTGGCCGAAGACGTGGAGGGCCAGGCCCTGTCCACGCTCGTGGTCAACTCGATTCGCAAGACCGTCAAGGTGTGCGCGGTCAAGGCGCCCGGCTTCGGCGACCGCCGCAAGGCGATGCTGCAGGACATGTCGATCCTGACCGGCGGCGAGCTGATCGCCCCGGAGCTCGGCTACAAGCTTGACTCGGTGAGCATCGAGCAGCTCGGCCACGCCCGGCGGGTGGTGGTCACCAAGGACACCACGACCGTCGTCGAGGGCGACGGCTCGCAGGTCGAGGTCGAGGCGCGCGTCGCGCAGATCCGCAAGGAGATCGAGGCGTCCGACTCCGACTGGGACCGGGAGAAGCTGCAGGAGCGGCTGGCCAAGCTGTCCGGCGGCATCGCGGTGGTGAAGGTCGGCGCGGCCACCGAGGTCGAGATGAAGGAGCGCAAGCACCGCATCGAGGACGCGATCGCCGCGACCAAGGCCGCCGTCGAGGAGGGCATCGTGCCCGGCGGTGGGGCGGCCCTGGTGCAGATCGTGTCCGCATTGGACGGTGACCTGGGCCTGACCGGCGAGGAGCGGTTCGGTGTGGCGATCGTGCGCAAGGCTCTGGCCGAGCCGCTGCGCTGGATCGCGCAAAACGCGGGCCACGACGGATACGTTGTGGTGCGCCAGGTCGAGGGCGCCGCCTGGGGCCACGGCCTCGACGCCGCCACCGGCGAGTTCGTCGATCTGGCCAAGGCCGGCATCGTCGACCCCGTCAAGGTGACCCGCAACGCGGTGCTCAACGCCGCCTCCATCGCGGGCCTGCTCCTCACGACCGAGTCCCTGGTCGTGGAGAAGCCCAAGGAGAAGGAGGCCGCCGGCCGCGGTCACAGCCACGGGCATGGCCACGGCCACCAGCACGGCCCCGGTTTCTGACAGCCAAATCCTTTAAGCCCCAGCGGTCTCGTGCCGCTGGGGCTTATTTGCGTGTTCGAACATGGCGTCCCGGACAGCGCGGGCCGGGACAGTCCCGCGCCGCCCGGACACCTTCCCGCGCACCCAGCCGTGCCCCGAACCTGAACCCGGGTCCGCCCGCACCGGGCGGGCAAGGGAGGACGACTATGCGACTATTGCCACGAATATTGCCACGAACACGCGGGACAAAACGCGGGTTGGTGAGCGCCGCGATCCTGCAGTCCTGCTGTCGGTGGGAGCACACCCCGGCGCGGAGGCAAGCACGCCCACCACACCAGAGAATCTTGACGCTTGGCGCATGAGGCTATGGACAATGGCGGAGTTCAACGTGTTCGGCTTCGGCTACGGTCACATGGCCAGGTTCAACTATGATCCGGTGCTCGACCCCCAGCCCGACCCGGTCGCGTCCGTCCTGGTCCGCACGAATATCAACTACGGCGGCCCGACCGCGCCTAATTGCATCGTCAGAGGCTTCTCCGCTGAGAGCAACGACCTCAACTACGTTGGGGACAAGCCGTCCTTTGGCCAGAACGGACCCGCTCTCCGCTTCTGGCAGAGCGGACGGCCGGGTGTGGAGCCCCACTGCAATTTGCCGAGACCATAGGCGACACCCACCAGATCACGTTCGCCGGTCTGAAGTATGACTTCCAGGCCGCGGGCGACTTCGTCGAGGCACAGGTCGGATCCGAGTTCGAGAGGAAATCTACGGCGAGGTGGACCGTTGACAAGCGATAGCCCCAGCGGGGTGCCGGGGCTATCGCTTCTCACACACAAACCGCTATGGGCATCTGAGGCAGCAAAACTCGTCGTCCCCACCCACCGCGCCGATTGCCCGCGGCACCTCATCGAAGACCGCGAAGTCGGGAGGATCGTACTGGTCGCTGACGTCTGCGAAGGTACGCTCCCCAAGCAGGTCAAACCTTTCGGCCCGCAAGCACGGCTCATCGTGGTCAATGATCGTCGCCATGTCAGGGTGTATGTCCACAACATCCCAACGGTAAACCCGGTGTGGCCGACGCCTCATTCTTCCCGCGGGCCGCGTCGAGTGGGCACGGGCCAACTGTCGCCCATCCGTCCACCGCCCGGCCGTCAGGCGAACAAAGACAAACCGGGGTCGAGCGGCTAAGCGCCCCGCGGACCAAGACCCAGGGCATCCTCACCGTCACGGTCACGTCGGTCCAGGTCAACGACCGTGCCACCGTGGTGAAGGTGACGGCCAAAAACTCGGGCCGGACGCCATGACGCTCGGCGGCGGCTCGAACGGGCAGCTCACGCTGGAGGGGGCGACGCTCAAACGGGACCCGTTCGCCGGTGACTGGGCTCAGGGCGAGGTGCCGGCGCAGGGCGAATACACCGGCACGATCGTCTTCGACTGCCGGATCCCCGACGGGGCGACGGCCGCGACGCTGGTCTTCCCCACGATTTTCAGCCTGGACCTGTCCGCGCCGCGGAACATGTCGGTCGACCTGCGGTTGATGATGGTGGCCAAACCCCTGACGTGATCCGTAAGAATCCGTAAGCAAACGTGAGGCTGCATCTTGGGGGATCGGCGCGCAGACTGGTGGTCATGGTGTCGAAGACCCGAGCCGCGCTGGCGGGTGTATCCGCGGCGGCGGTGGCGATCGGTGTGGCGGAGCTGGTGGCGGTGTGGACCGGTGCCCGGTCGGCGCCGCTTATCGCCGTCGGTGGTGCGGTCGTGGACTCTGTGCCCGAGCCGGCCAAGCAGTTCGCCATCGCGCTGTTCGGGGTCCACGACAAGACCGCTCTTTTGGTCGGCACGGCGATCCTGCTCGCCGTATTCGCCGCCCTCATTGGCATAGCCGCGGCCCGACGCCGCGAGCTCGGCATGCTCGGGATCGGCCTGTTCGGCGCGATCGGGCTCTACGGCGCGCTCACCCGCCCGTCCGCCACGTCGCTGTCGGCCCTGCCGACCCTCGTGGGCGCGGCGGCCGCCGTCCCGGTCCTGTTTGGACTCCTGCGTGCCGCCGAAGCCGAGGCGCAGCCGGCGCCGGAGCCCGGCCCGCCGCCGCCCGTCGGCCAACCCTCCACAGTGGACGGTGATGTCGAGAAGCGCGCGGCCGAGCTCGGCTGGGACGCGCGCGCCGGACGCTGGCGTGGCCAGCAGGAGCCGCCCCGCCGCAACTTTCTCAAGTGGACGATCGGCGCGCTTGGCGGCGCCGCGCTCGTGGGCCTGTGCGGCCGGGTGTGGAGCGGCAAGCGTGACGCGGAGGTGGCCCGTGCGGCCGTGGCTCTGCCCGCGCCGGCGAGCGCGGCCCCGCCGGTACCAAATAATGTCAATCCCCCGGTGGAAGGGCTGGCGAGCTACGTCACCGGCAACGACGTCTTCTACCGCATCGACACGGCCCTGACGATCCCGCAGGTCGATCCGGCCAAATGGCAGCTGCGCATCCACGGCCGCGTCGCCAACCCCATCACGCTCACGTTTGAGGAGCTGCTCAAGCGGCCGATGGTCGAACGCTGGGTCACTCTCGCGTGCGTGTCCAACGAGGTCGGCGGCGACCTGATCGGCAACGCCCGCTGGCTGGGTGTGGCAGTCGCCGACCTGCTGAAGGAGGCCGGCCCGCAGGCGGGCGCCGACCAGGTGGTCAGCCGTTCGGTCGACGGCTGGACGTGCGGCACGCCCACCTCGGTGCTCATGGACGGGCGCGACGCCCTGCTTGCCGTCGGCATGAACGGTGAGCCGCTGCCGATCGACCACGGCTTCCCCGCACGCATGGTCGTGCCCGGCCTGTACGGCTACGTCAGCGCCTGCAAGTGGATCACCGAGCTCGAGCTGACCTCCTTCGCCGACTTCGACGCCTACTGGATCAGGCGCGGCTGGGCCGCGGAAGGCCCGATCAAGACGCAGTCACGCATCGACGTGCCGCGCCACAACGCCAAGGTGAAGGCCGGCGACGTCGTTGTCGCCGGGGTCGCCTGGGCGCAGCACCGGGGGATCAGCGTGGTGGAGGTCCGGGTCGACGACGGGCCGTGGCAACCCGCCGAACTCGCCGGGACCGTCTCGCCCGACACGTGGCGGCAGTGGACCTTCCGGTGGGCGGCCGCGACACCGGGCAAGCACACCCTCGCCGTGCGGGCGGCCGATGTCACCGGGCAGGTGCAGTCGGGCATCCCGCGGGACGTGGTCCCCGACGGGGCCGAGGGCTGGCACACGGTCAGTGTGACTGTGCAGTAGCGGCGGCGGTGGCACCGGTGGCGGTCGTGAGCCGTGCCTCGAGCCGGCGGATGTCGAGCTCGCCGCCGGACGAGAAGGTCCAGCCCTCCCGCAGGAGCCTGAGCCGCTCGTGCTCGGTGAACCCGCCCCACACGCCGTAGGGCTCGCGTGTCGCCAGCGCGTAGGCCGCGCACTGTGCCCGCACGGGGCAGTGCTGGCACACCTGCTTGGCTTCTCTTTCCCGGCGGCCGCGGGAGGCCCCGCGCTCGCCATCGGGGTGAAAGAACTGACCGCTGTCGCGATCTCTACAGGCACCCCGATGCTGCCAGGCCCAAATGTCGGCTATCGGACCGGGAAGTCTATGAAAGTGAGCCACCTGACCTCCTTGGGGGATGGGAGGCTTGTTTTGCGCAACGTACGCACGTTACTCCGCGTACGTCCAGTTGTCGTCACCGAGTGGATGATCAGGTAGTACTAGCCCAAGTTTTCGTACACATTCCCCGAAAGTGCGTAATGATCTGGCTAACTCGTGGTCTTCTTCGCAGGAGAGAGGGGGATCACCCGTGCAGACCGTCCTCGTTTGCGTTCGGACCGCACAGAGCGCCGCGACCATAGCGGCGTGTGCCGAACGGTTGGGTGTGGGCGCAGGCGTCCGCACCGCCACGAACGCCGCTGACGCCATCGCTCAGCTCAACGCGTTCGCGGCCAACATCGTCTTCGCCGATACGGCGTTGACCAAACCCGACACGGTTGGCTTCACCCGCAGGGTGCTGGCCGTCTCGCCGCAGACCCAGCTCGTGCTCTTCGGGCCGGAGGAGCCTGCCGTCGCGCAGGCCGCCATCCGGGCCGGGGCGCGCGGACTGATCGGCGGCACCGACCCCGACCCGGCTAGCGCCGCCGCCAAGGCGCTGCTGTTGGTCGCCAGGTCACCCGCTCCGGCCCCGAGCTTGACCACCACGACCGTGGCGGCCAACAAGGCGCCGGCGCGGCAGTCGACACAACTCGCGGTGCATCAAAGCGCTGTGGTTCCAGCGCAGCGCGTTGATGTCCCGGCGTTGTTGCCGGCGCGGGTCAGCCTCGTGGGCCGGCCCACCCGTTCGGTCGCACTGACCGAGCGTGAGCTTCAAGTCCTGCGCGGAATGGCGGATGGGCGCAGCAATGCCGAGATCGGGCGGGAGTTGTTCGTGTCGGAGGACACGGTCAAGACCCACGCGCGGCGGCTCTTCCGCAAACTGGGCGCACGGGATCGAGCCCACGCTGTAGCGGCCGGCTTCCGGGCCGGCCTGGTGAGCTGAGCTGCAGCCTGCCACGACCGGGCCAGCCCGGAAGTGGCAAGCTCAGTAGAGCGGGGCTGGAGAGCTAGCTAGACACACGCGTGGTCACCGCCGGCCCACGGGGCCGGCGGGCGTACCCAGAAAAACCTCAATCATCCTCGACCATGTCGTCGATGGCATCGGCATAACCCCTCGCATACTCCCAGGTCACGTAGTGATCTGGGTCAGGGTCGTATGCCGGCTCGTGCACCCGCGGCCGCCCGGAGTCCAGCAGGTGTTTGAGGTTGCCCCGCAACAAGTCCCAGTCGAAGTAGTGCGGCTCGCGGCAGTCTTCGCAGTCGACCACCAGGCCGCGGACGCCTTTGGGTCCGAGTAGCACCTGGTAGACCTCGAGCTCCGAAAGGTCGGCGAGCAGGTCGGCGCGCTCCTGGGTAGAGAGCTCACCGTAGGCGTCCCCGTCCAGATCGTCGAGGTCGGCGGTCGGGTCCGCGGGATCCCCCTTGAACGGGTCTATCGGCTCGTCGTGCACCCCTTCACGTTAGTACCCATCCGGGCCTTCTTCTCGGGCACCTGGGTAGGATTCGGAAGATGGACAGTATCCCGCTCGGCTTAACCTACGATGACGTGCTTTTGGTCCCGGCCACGGCGGATCTGGTCCCCGGTCAGGTCAACACGGCCACGCGCCTGAGCCGCCGCATCAGCCTGAACATTCCGGTCGTTTCCAGCGCAATGGACACCGTGACCGAGGCGCGCATGGCGATCGCGCTCGCGCGGCAGGGCGGCATCGGCACCCTCCATAGGAATCTGCCGATCGAGGAGCAGGCCACTCAGGTCGATCTGGTCAAGCGGTCCGAGTCGGGCATGATCACCCATCCGGTGACGTGTTCGCCCGATGACACCCTGCGCGACGTCGACGCGTTGTGCGCGCGCTACCGCATTTCAGGCGTCCCGGTCGTGGGAGAAGGCGGCACGCTCGTGGGCATCGTGACCAACCGCGACATGCGCTGGGTCACCGACATGTCGGTGAAGGTGCGCGACGTGATGACCGTGATGCCGCTCGTGACCGCGCCGGTGGGCGTGTCCAAAGACGAGGCACTGGATCTGTTGCGCCGGCACAAGGTGGAGAAGCTGCCCATCGTCGACGACGCCGGCCAGCTCAAGGGTCTCATCACGGTGAAAGACTTCGCCAAGAGCGAGAAGTTCCCGCTCGCGGCAAAGGACGACAAGGGCCGGCTGCTCGTCGCGGCCGCGGTGGGCGTGGGCGAGGACGGCTACAAGCGGGCGGGCGCGCTCGTCGAGGCCGGCGCCGACGTCATCATGGTCGATGTCGCGCACGGGCACAGCTCCGCGGTCATCGAGCTGGTCGCGCGGCTCAAGCGGGAGTTCCCCGGGCCCGACATCGTCGGCGGCAACGTGGTGACCTACGAGGGCGCCAGGGCCCTGGTCGAGGCCGGCGCCGACGCGGTCAAGGTGGGCGTGGGGCCGGGCGCGATCTGCACCACGCGGGTCGTCGCGGGCGTGGGCATGCCCCAGATCACCGCGATCATGGAGTCGGTCCGGGCGTGCAAGCCGGCCGGCATCCCGGTCATCGCCGACGGCGGCATCCAGCACTCCGGTGAGATCGCCAAGGCCATCGTGGCCGGAGCCGAGACCGTGATGCTGGGCGGGCTGCTCGCCGGGTGCGACGAGTCGCCCGGCGATCTGATCTTCGCGAATGGCAAGCAGTTCAAGGCATACCGGGGGATGGGATCCCTGGGTGCGATGACAGCACGCGGTTCCGCGGCGCAGAGCTACTCCAAAGACCGCTACTTCCAGGGCGACGTGACCCAGACCGAGAAGCTGATCCCGGAGGGCATCGAGGGCCAGGTGCCCTATCGCGGCCAACTCGCCAACGTTGTTTACCAGCTCGTTGGCGGGCTGCGCCAGGGCATGTTCTACAGTGGCGCCGAGAGCATCGCGGAGCTTCAGAGCAGAGGCAAACTGGTGCGCATCACCGCGGCGGGGCTCCGGGAGAGCCACCCGCACGACATCCACATGACGGTCGAAGCACCCAACTATTCGTCACGGTAACGCCAAAAGTAACGAGGTCTTTATGCGCGACATGGTCGAGATCGGGCTGGGCAAGTCGGCGCAGCGGGGCTACCACCTCGACGACATAGCGATCGTCCCGAGCCGGCGCACGCGCGACGTCGACGACGTCTCGACAGGCTGGCAGCTCGACGCGTACAAGTTCGCCATCCCGTGCGTGGCCCACCCGTCCGACGCCACCATGAGCCCGGCCACCGCGGTCGCGCTGGGCCAGGCGGGCGGGCTGGGCGTGCTCAACGTCGAGGGCGTGTGGACGCGCTACGAGGATCCGGCCAAGCTGCTCGGGTCGCTCAAGGACAGCGACCACCCGACCACCACGCTGCAGGAGATCTACGCCGAGCCGATCAAGCCGGAGTTGATCGCCGAGCGGGTGCGCGAGATGCGCGCCGGCGGGCAGACCGTGGCGGTGCGCGTCTCGCCGCAGCACACCCTCAAACTGGCCCCGGTGATCCTCGACGCCGGCATCGACCTGCTGGTCATCCAGGGCTCGCTGGTCTCGGCCGAGCACGTGTCCACAGTGGAGGAGCCGCTCAACCTCAAGGAGTTCATCGCCGACCTGGACCTGCCGGTGCTCGTGGGCGGCTGCACCAACTACCAGACCGCCCTGCACCTGATGCGCACCGGAGCCGCCGGCGTGATCGTCGGGATCGGCGCCGACTATCTTTCGAGCACCGACGGCGTGCTCGGGATCCGGGTGCCGATGGCCACGGCGATCGCCGACGCGGCCGCCGCCCGGCGCGACTACCTCGACGAGACGGGCGGGCGCTACGTGCACCTGATCGCCGACGGCGACGTGCACACATCGGGCGACATCGCCAAGGCGCTCGCCTGCGGCGCCGACGCGGTGATGCTCGGCATGCCGCTCACACTCGCCAAAGGCAGCCCGGCGGGCGGGCTGTGGTGGCACTCGTCGGCCAGCCACCCCAAGCTCCCGCGCGGGCATGTGGGCAGCATGGAGGACTTCACGCCCGTGCCGCTCGAGCGGCTTCTCTTCGGACCTTCCAACGACGCCTCCGGC
>JBIOYB010000514.1:0-27408 GCA_044869915.1 Allorhizocola sp. | reverse complement strand
CCCCGCCGGCCCGCGTGACCCACCTCGAGTTGCGCCGGATCGCCTTGACCACGCCGGCCAGTCGCCGCATGCCGAGCCCAAAGATCAAAAACGGAAGACCTATGCCTATGCAGTACCCCAAAGCCAGCACCACGGCCCGCCCGGTGTTGCCGCCCACGCCCGCCAGGCCCAGCACGGCGGCCAGCGTCGGCGACAGGCACGGGACCCAGCTCAGGGCGAACACCGCGCCGAAGACGGGCGCGCCCAGCAGGCCCGCCCGCGGGAGGTGGTGCACCCGCCACTCGTTTTGCAGCCCAGGGATCAGGCCCAGGAACGCCACGCCCAGCACGATGATCAGCACGCCGACCGCGATCTGCACGACGCGGTCGTACTGCAAAAGCAATCGGCCGGCCTGCGCGGCGAGCACGCTGATCGTGATGAACACCGCCGAGAACCCGGCCGTGAACAACGCCACACCGGCCAGCACCCGGCCGCGGCGCGGGTCGTCCAGGTCGGCGCCGACCAGCCCGGTCACATATGACAGGTAGCCCGGCACGAGCGGCAGCACGCACGGTGAGAGAAAGCTCACGAGCCCGGCCAGCGCCGCGATCCCCAGTGCGACGATCAGCGGCCCCCCCGTGATGAGCTCGGTCATGACAGGCTCGCGACCTCGTCGACCAGCGTGCGCAGCTCGTCCTTCACGATCGCCTTGCGGACCACCACCGCGATCCGGCCCTCCCGGTCGACGATCAGCGTGGCGGGCACGACATTGGGCGGGACCTGGACAAACTCCAGCGCGACCCGCCCGGCCGGGTCGAAAATGCTCGGGTAGGACGCGCGTCCCTCGTGGAAGGCGATCGCCTTGTCCTTCTCGTCGCGCGTGTTGACCCCGACGAACTCGACGTCGGGCAGGTCCTTGTGCACGGTCTCCAGGTCGTCGGCCTCGACCCGGCACGGCGCGCACCAGCTGGCCCAGAAGTTGATCACGATCACCTTGCCGCGCTTGGCGGCCAGCTCGTATGATCCGCCCTCCAGCAGCTCGCCCTTGATCGCGGGCGCGTCCGGGCGCTTGTCGAGCTCGTATTTGACCACCGGCCCCGCATCCTGCTCGGTGCACCCCGCGGCGGCCGCGAGCAGCAGCCCGGCCAGCGCGAAGGTGAACAATTTGCGGAGCACGACAGACATCATGCCCCGCGGCCGACACCCGGTCCCAAGTGGGCCGCCGGTTCCGAGTATGTGATCTCGGTCAACATGGCGCCGTCGAAGGTCAGGGAGGTCAGGCTGGCCAGGCCGCACTGCCGCGTGCGCGGGTCGTGCCACAGCCGGCCCCGCGACAGCCGCCGCCGCAGTGTCCAGATCGGAAGCTGGTGTGAGACCAGCACGGCCTCGTGCCCCTCGGCCTCCTCGCGCGCGGCCTCGACCGCGAGCCCCATGCGCAGCGCGATGTGCCGGTAGGGCTCGCCCCAGCTGGGCCGGAACGGATTGCGCAGGATCCACCAGTAGCGCGGCGAGCGCAACGCCATGTCGACCCGCAGCCCTTCGAACCGGTTGTCGCTTTCGATGAGCCGGGGGTCGATCACGATGGGCAGGCCGAACTGCTCGGCGATCGGCAGCGCCGTCTCCTGCGCGCGCTCGAGCGGGCTCGCCCCGACGTGCGTGATGTCGTGCCCGGAAAGCGATGTGGCGACCGCCTTGGCCATCTGCTGCCCGAGCTCGCTGAGCTGGTAGCCGGGCAGGCGCCCGTAGAGCACGCTCTGTGGGTTGTACACCTCCCCGTGGCGGATCAGGTGAACGACCGTCCTCACCGCGCGCTCACCGTGTCGCCCCGTGAGCCGCCGCCCCGTGAGCCGCCGCCGCGCGGGCCGCAGCGGGGAGGGCGGAGGCGATCCGGTCCATAGCCTCGTCGTCGAGTGCCGTGGACACGAACCACGCCTCGAACGCGCTCGGCGGCAGGTAGACGCCCTGGGCCAGCATGCTGTGGAAGAACGCCGCGAACGCCGCCGTGTCCTGCCGCTTCGCCGCCTCGTAGTCGGGCACGGGACCATCCACGAAGAACACGGAGAACATGTTGCCCGCACTCGACAGGTGATGCGGCACACCTGCCTCGGTCAAGGCCTCGGTGGCCAGGGCCGAAACGCGCGCGGCCGTCTCGTCGAGCCGGGCGTAGGTCGTGTCGCTGGCCAGGCGCAGCGATGCCAGCCCGGCGGCGCACGCGAGCGGGTTGCCCGACAGCGTGCCGGCCTGGTAGACCGGCCCGGCCGGGGCCAGGCGCGACATGATCTCGGTGCGCCCGCCGAACGCGGCCGCGGGCAGCCCGCCACCCATGACCTTGCCAAACGTCCAGAGGTCGGCGGCCACCGGCTCCAGCCCGTGCCAGCCGCCGCGCGACACGCGGAAGCCGGTCATCACCTCGTCCATGATGAGCAGCGCACCGTGGCGGTGCGCCAGCGCGGCCAGGCCCTCGTTGAAGCCCTGGGCCGGGGCGATCACGCCCATGTTGCCCGCGGCCGCCTCCGTGATGATGGCCGCGATCTCTTGTGCCGCAAGGGCTTCGGCCACCGCGTCGAGGTCGTTGTAGGGCAGCACGATGGTCTCGCTCGCGGTCGCGCCGGTGACGCCGGGCGAGTCGGGGATGGCCAGCGTCGCGACACCGCTACCGGCCGCGGCGAGCAGCGCGTCGACGTGGCCGTGATAGCAGCCGGCAAACTTGATCACCTTGGACCGGCCGGTGAACCCGCGTGCGAGCCGGATGGCCGACATCGTCGCCTCGGTGCCGGAGCTGACCAGGCGCACCTGGTCGACCGGCGTGCGGTCCACGATCTCCTCGGCCAGCTCGACCTCGCCGGGGGTGGGCGTGCCGAAGCTCGTGCCGCGCCCGGCCGCCTCACGCACCGCCTCGACGATCACCGGATGGGCGTGCCCGTGGATCAGCGGACCCCAGGAACACACGAGATCGACATAGCGCCGGCCGTCGGCGTCGAACAGCCACGGGCCTTCGCCGCGCACCATGAACCGCGGCGTGCCGCCGACCGACTTGAACGCGCGCACAGGCGAATTCACGCCGCCGGGCACGATCGCCGTGGCGCGCTCGAAAAGCTTTTCGGACGCCGGGGCGTCCGCCGGGTACTCATCGGTCACAGACAGAATTTAACTCCGTCCACGCGGAGCCGTGCTCCTGCCCGGCCGTGACCGGCCCAGGCAGGGGTCCGGGCACCCCCTGCCCCAAGCTCCGTTCAGGCGAAGCCGTGCTCTTGCGCGGCTGTGGCCGGCCACGAAGTGGTCCGGGGCACCGCCGCTGCGAAAAACACGGCTATGGGTGTCGGTAGGGGGCGACGACCTCCTTGAGTCGGTGGGGTGCGGCCTGCACGACGGCCGTGCCGCCGCGGGCCAGCAGGATCTCGCGCACCATCTCCAGCACGGTCATCAGCTGCGTGGCCGGCAGGTCGCCGGGCAGGCGGGCCCAGCCCAGGCCGCTGCCCGCGCTGCCGCGCACCGGCACGACGCCGCCGATGGCCTCGGCCATCGCGTAATAGACGGCGTGCAGGTGGCCGTCGGGCGTGTGCAGCCGGACCGCGATGTCGCCCGCGCGGAACGGATATCTCCCCCACCAGGCGGGAGGCTGGCCGGACGGCTGGGAGTCGGTCAGGCCCAACCGGCGCGCCAGCTCGCGCGCTCGGTCGTGCACGCTGGCCGCCGAGCCCTCAAACAGCAGGGACAGCGAGCATCCGCCGCGCCGGCCGGGCAGGTCGATCTCGACCGCGGCCGGGCTCACGTTGGCGACCATGACCTCCTCGCGCAGGTCGGCCAGCCGCGCGGCCTCGGACAGCGGGAAGGTCAGCCACTGTCTCGCCTCCGGCAGGGGATGGGTCTGCAGTGTCATGTCGACCACCACGCAGGCCGGGTGGGGCCAGCCCGGATAGGCCCACCGCAGGTCGCACACGCTGCCGCCAAGCAGCCGCACCCGGTCGGCCACGCCCGCGACGGTGCCGTCGGGCAGGACCACGGTCGCGTCGGTGAGCAGGGTCGCGGGCGGGCCGAACCAGTGGCCCAGCGGTCCGGTCTCGCCGGTGACCATGACACCTCCGGCGGTCGCCCCAGCCGAGGGCGCGTCGCATGCGAGGCGCCGGCCGTGTGCGGACAGCTCCGCCTGAAGGATGTCGAGGCGCGTGCCCGCCCCCACGGTCACGCAAGCGGTCTCGGCGTCGTAGCGCCGGCCGACGAAGGCGCTCAGGTCGAGCAGGATGTCGACCATTGGTGGCAGGTCGAGCCAGAAAAGCTTGGACCCGCCGCCGCGGGGAAGCAGGACGAGGTCGCGGGCATGCGCGATGCCCATGAGGCCGCACAGCTCGGAGAGATCCTGCGGCACGCCGACATAACGAACGGCCGAACCCTCCAACTGGTCGGCCAGACCGCCCTCACGACAGGATGGGAGGTCGAAGGTGCTCAACAAATTGCCTCACTCTCCCGCACCTAATATCACGGGATTAGAACACGTGTACGACTAAAGATAGTACAGCCGGACCGGGTCGAGGCGCTACCGTTACCGCCATGACTCAGGCCCCGATCGCTAAGCGGATCCCGTTCACCAGAAGCCACCACGGTGACATGCTCATCGATGACTATGCGTGGCTTGAGGACAAGGACGACCCGGCGGTCGTGGCATATCTGACCGCCGAAAACGAGTACACCGAACAGGTGACGTCGCACCTGGCCGGATTGAGGGACAAGCTCTTCCAGGAGATCAAGTCGCGCACCCAGGAGACCGATCTCTCGGTGCCTGTGCGCAAGGGTGGCTATTGGTATTACACGCGCACCCAGGAGGGCAAGCAATACGGCATCCACTGCCGCCGCGTCGTCGCCCCCGGCGAGACGGCCCCGCCCATCCCCGCCGACGGCGCCCCGCTGCCGGGCGAGGAGGTGCTGCTCGACGGCAACGAGCTGGCCGAGGGGCACGAATTCTTCGCCCTCGGCACATTCGATGTCAGCCCCGATAGCAGGCTCCTCGCGTATTCGACCGACTTCGCCGGTGACGAACGATTCACATTGAGGATCAAAGATCTGACAACGGGCGAATTGATGCCCGATGAGATTCCGAATACGTTTTACAGCACGGCATGGGGAATTGATAATTCAACGATCTTCTATCTCACGGTTGACGACGCCTGGCGGCCGCACAAAGTGTGGCGCCACACGGTGGGGTCCACCGCGGATGACGAGCTTGTTTACGAGGAGGCCGACGAGCGATTCTGGGTCGGGGTCGACCTGTCGCGCTCCCAGCGGTACATAGTGATAGATATTCACAGCAAGTTGACCTCCGAAATCAGGCTCATCCCGTCCGACCGCCCCAACGACGCGCCCGCCGTCTTCGGTGCGGGCCGCAAGCAGGGTGTGGAGTTGTCCGTCGACCACCAGGGCGACCGGTTCCTTGTGCTGCACAACGACGGCGCGATCAACTTCACGCTGGGCTGGACGCCGGAGTCCGACACGACGCAGTTCCATCCGATCATCGAGCACCGTGAGGACACCCGGCTGGAGGGGATCGACGCGTTCGACGGACTGCTGGCCGTCCACTTCAGGCGTGACGGGCTCACCGGGCTGAGGATCCTCCCAGCCGACGGCGAGGCCTATGATATTTCCTTCCCGGATCCGCTTTACACCGTGGGGCTGTCCGGCAATCCAGACTTTGAGACGACCCAGCTGAGACTGACATACACGTCGATGGTCACTCCGGATTCGGTGTACGACTACGACCTCGCGACGCGGGTGCTGTTGCTGCGCAAGCAAAAGCCGGTGCTGCCCGGGCCCGACGGCGTGGCATACGATCCGGCGCAATACGAGCAGCACCGGGTGTGGGCCACGGCCGACGACGGGACGCGCGTGCCCATCTCGCTGGTGTGCAAGGCGGGCACGCCGCGCGACGGTTCGGCGCCCTGTGTCCTATATGGATACGGGTCGTACGAGACGAGCATGGACCCGTGGTTCTCGATACCGCGGCTGTCGGTGCTCAACCGGGGCGCCATCTTCGCGGTCGCGCACGTGCGCGGCGGCGGTGAGCTGGGCCGCAGGTGGTATGAGGAGGGCAAGCTGCTGCACAAGCGCAACACGTTCACCGACTTCAACGCGTGCGCGCAGCATCTGATCAAGTCGGGGTGGACCAGTTCCGACCGGCTCGTGGCGCGCGGCGGCTCGGCCGGCGGGCTGCTCATGGGCGCGATCGCCAACCTGGCGCCCGCTTTGTACAAGGGGATCGTCGCGCAGGTGCCGTTCGTCGACGCGCTGACCACGATCCTCGACCCGTCGCTGCCGCTGACGGTCATCGAGTGGGAGGAGTGGGGCAACCCGCTGGAGTCGCGCGAGGTATATGAGTACATGAAGGGGTACTCACCATATGAGAACGTGTCCAATGTGGACTATCCGGCCATCCTGGCCATGACGAGTCTGAACGACACGCGCGTGCGATATTCCGAGCCGGCGAAGTGGGTCGCCAAGCTGCGTGTCGTGGCGCCGCAGGGCGAGTATCTGCTCAAGACGGAGATGGGCGCCGGGCACGGCGGGCCGTCGGGTCGCTATGACGCCTGGAAGGAAGAGGCGTTCATGGCGGCGTGGACGCTCGACCGGCTGGGGCTTGCGTAGGACGCGGGGCGCCGGAGGATACGTTCTCTGGCATGAGTTCGCTCGGTCGTGACTTCCAGCGGTTGTGGGTGGCCTATGGCGTGAGCGACTTCGGCACCTACTTGTCGATGGGCGCATTGCCGCTGATCGCCGTGCTGGTGCTGGGGTCGCCCGCTTGGCAGGTGGCGCTGCTGGCGGCCGTCGGCCTGATCACGTCCGCCGTGTTCGCGCTGCCACTCGGGCCGTGGATCGAGTTCCGGCGCAAGCGGCCCATAATGATCGCCTCGGATGTGTTGCGCGCGTTGGCATTGCTCAGCGTCCCGGTGGCTTTCGCGTTGGGGGCGTTGAGTTTCGCGCAGCTGTGCGTGGTGGCGGCCGTGCAGGCGCTGGGCCAGATCGCGTTCGCGGCGGCGGGCGGGGCGCACCTGAAGGCGCTCGTGCCGGAGGATGGGCGGGTGCGGGCGATCGGGCGGCTGGAGGCCACGACCTGGTCGGCCGTCACTGTCGGGCCGGTGCTGGGCGGGCTGCTCATCACGGGTGTGGGCAAGACCGCCACGATCGCGCTGGACGCGGTGACCTTCCTGGTGTCGGCGGTCGGGATTGGACGGTTGCGCACCCCCGAGCCCGCGCCGCCGGTCGGGCGTCCGCGCTGGCGCACGGGGATGGCGAGCGGATGGCGATACGTCTTCCGGCACAGTGGGCTGCGGCCCCTGTACCTCAATGCGATGGTCTTCGGCGGGGCCGTCATGTGGTCCAGCCCGCTGTACACGGTGCTCATGCTGGAAGAGCTTTCCTTTGCGCCGTGGGAGTACGGGTTGGCGCTCGGCATCCCGGGGCTCGGTGGGGTGGCGGGCGCGCTCGCGGCCAGGCGGCTCGTGCGGCGCTATGGTGAGCGGCCGGTCATGCTCGTGTCCGGTGTGGCGCGCACGCTCTGGCTGTCGCTCTTCCCGCTGGCCGGAGCGGGCACCGGCGGGCTCGTGCTGATTACCACGGCCAACCTGCTCCTGTTGCTGTCGGCGGGCGTGTTCAATCCGGTGTTCGGGGCCTATCGCATGGGCGTCACGGACGACGATCACATGGCGCGGGTGCTGTCGGTGTGGTCGATCGGGTCGAAGACGGTGCAGCCGTGCTTCATGATGGTCGGCGGCGTGCTGGCCTCGCTCACCTCCGTCCGGATCGGACTGTGGGGCGCGGCGGCGCTCGTGCTGCTCAGCATCCCGTTGCTGCCCTGGCGCTCTCGGGACACCACCGAGGACGGAGAGGGCATACGCTCCGATCCATGTTTGAGTCAGGCCACCTCATAGCGCTGCCTTTCGTCGCGGCGATGTTCGGCTTCCCGATCCTGGCGTGGTTTTTCATTCCCCTGACCCGCAGGCACCATCTCGCCGGCCTCGCGGTTCTCCTCGCCGTCTTCGCCGGATTATTCGTGTGGTCGCAGCTGCGTCCCGGCGCGATCGCCCCACCCCTGACCGAATGGGGCGTCGCCAGCGGGCTCGCCGCGATACCAACGGTGATTGTCATGGTGGCGTTCGCCAAGCTCGACCTTCGTGGGGTCTGGGGTCGCCTGTTCGCGGAGCGCTTCAACTTCACGCTGCTGCTCGCGCCCGTGTTGCTGACCGGCTGCTGCGTGGGAGGCAGCGCGTTTCGGGAGGGCTCCGAATACACGTCGAGGGAGATCGTGTGGTCGTATGTGGCCGGCCACGAATACCGTCCCATCCCGCCGGGGACGACGGTGGTCAAGACGACGGAGGGCTGTCTGCAACCCTCGCCATGCCCCACCGTTGTCACGCTGGCGACCGACCAGGCCATGCCGGGCGGGGAGCTCGCCGCGAAGCTGGTCAGCCACTATGAGGCACAGGGCTGGCGCTTTGCCGCGGGATCGCACGACTACACCGGATGCCGCGCCGTGCACGGCATCCTGAGGTGGGCGGACCACTGCATACGCATCCCCATCCGCGAGGGCTTCGTGACCCACACAGAGTTGTCGGTGAACGTCTACTAGCGCTGTGTCCACCTATGTTGGCAGGCGTCAGACTTGTTGCTCGGGTCCGACCGGTGCCTCTTTGTAGGCTCTACGAAGCAAAAGGCCGGTCCGGCCATCCGCCCAAGCCCCGGTGAAGATCCGTGATCAAAGCACTAGCCTGCGGCTCCGGCGTTCGCGATGATCGCGTCGATGATCTCGCCGGGGGTGCGGTTGCCGTCGACGATCAGGACCTGAGGCTCGCCTTCGCGGGGCGGATCGAGCGCGGCGAACTGGCTGCGCGCCAGGCCGGGCGGGAAGAAGTGCCCGTGCCGCTGCCGCAGGCGCTCCTCGATCACCTGCGGGTCGACATCGAGGAACACCAGCAGCACGTCCGGCCGGCCCGCGCGCAGCACGTCGCGATAGGCCCGTTTGAGCGCCGAACACGAGGTCACGGCCGTCTCTGCGGCCGCGACCCGCTCGTCGATCCAGGCCCCGATGGCCTCCAGCCACGGCAGCCGATCGGCGTCGGTCAGCGGGGTGCCGGCGGTCATCTTGTGCCGGTTGCTCTCCGGATGGAACTCGTCGGCGTCGGCATAGGGCGCGCCGAGCCGCTTGGCCAGCAGCGTGCCGATGGTTGTCTTCCCGCTGCCGGCCACGCCGCACACCACAAACACCACGCCGTAGACGTTACCCATGACCCGGGCGGTGTTAAGCACCATCCGCGGGATGCTTTCGGGCCGGAGCCGGCCGGCGGCGCGTTCGCACCGTCGGGATCGGACAGATTCGGCCGGATGCGCGCCGCTACGCGGTGAGCGTCGCCCGGTAACTGCGCGGGAAGAACGGGATCCCCGTGCGGATCCGGGTGCGATTGTCTTTGGCGCCAATGGTTTCGAACGGGGCAAAGGCAAAATCGTAGATGTGCGCGCGGCCGCCCGAGCGCAGCACGCGGACCAGCTCGGATGCTGCCGCCTCAGGGTTGTCCCAGTGGTGCGCGCTGAAGGACGACACGATCAGGTCGAACGAGTTGTCGTCGAAGGGCAGTGCGCCCACGTCGCCCACGCGCACGGTGGCCAGCGTGCCCAGGTTGGCCGAGGCCGCCGCGACCATGTCGGCCGACAGGTCGATGCCTGTCAGGGTCAGGTCGGGGCGCAACCGGGCCAGCTCCCGCAGGAGCACGCCCGGGCCGGTGCCGACGTCGAGCACGGCCGCGTCGCGCGGCGCGATCGCGGCGATGTCGCGGGCCAGCCGCCGATACACGCCCCGGAAGAGCGTGCGCGCGAAAAGGCTGTATCTCCGGCTGGCGCGCCCCTCGAACGCCCGCGGCGCGCTGCCCCGCAGCAGGTGTCGATGATTGTGCGTGTGCTTATGCATATCGATCCCCCAGAGTTGTATCTTACAACTATCAAGGAGGCTACCCCCGCAGGGTTGTAGAGTGCAACCATGGATCCGACGGCACGGTTGCACGGGCTGTTCATGGAGCTCGTGCGCGCCGGCGGGTTCCTGCAGCCGGAGTACGCCATCCCCGGTCAGCAGATATCGATGTCCCAGGTCTTCGCCCTGCACGAGCTCGACACCGACACCCCGCTTTCGCAGCGCGAGCTGGCCGAGCGGCTACAACTGGAAAAGAGCAGCGTCAGCCGGTTGGCCGCCGAGATGGAGCGCAAGGGCCTGCTCGAGCGCGAGCGCGACCCGGCCAACCGCCGCCTTTACCGCCTACGCCTGACCGACCACGGACGCGAGGCGCACAAGGCGATGGGCGCCGCGTTCCACGACACCTACGTCTGCTGGGTTGAGGCCATGACCCCGACCGAGCGCGAATGCCTCCTCGTCGGACTGTCCGCATTCATCCGCGCGATGCGCGCCCACCCCGTGGTCTGGGGCCACCGCCACGCCTGACCCGCAGAGCCTCAAAACCTTTATTTACCACGGTCCGCGAAACTCGGCCTCCTCGCTCCCGCGGAGGACCGGTCGCGCCCTGGGGGGCGCTTCCTGCCAGGTCCGTGGGTGGCGCACGGGAAGGCCCTCGTAGGTATACCTAGGACGTGCGTGCGCGCCGGTCAGGGCGAAGATAAGTAGTCGCTGCCGATGGCCGGCACCCGCCGCGGGCCGACTATTAACACATGTTTACTTACCCCGAAGCAGTTTTGGAACTGGCCACCCAGCGGCAGCGCGAGCTTATCGACGAGGCGAGGCGCTATCGCCTGAACAGCAAGGCACGCAAGGCACGCAAAGCACGCAAGGCGTCTGCGCGATGACGCCGCCCGAGCGGTCTCCTTGACCCGCGCCCCATTGACGTCACGGCGAGCCCGGCATCCAAGTCGATGACCGGGCTCTAACCGTGCGCCTACCGCCACGCGGGCGCCCCGGCGGAGCGCAGCGGCGAGGATCGGCCACAGCGTGTCGTGGTTGATGCCGGCCCGGCCGTCCTTCGGATAGCCGCCTAACGCGTGCCGCCGGGGCGAGGTGGGCTCTGCGCCACTGTCGGCAGGGCGACGGTGACGATCAGCCCGCCACCCTCGCGCGGTGTGGCGGTGACGCTGCCGCCGTGGGCGCGGGCCACGGAGCGCACGATGGACAGGCCCAGGCCCGCGCCGCCGGTGGTGACGAGGCGGTCGGCGTCCAGGCGGCGGAACGGTTCGAACAGCACGGGGATGTCATAGGCGGCGATGACGGGCCCGCTGTTGCGCACCTCCAGCTCGGCCATGCCGGCCCGGCTGCGGGTCATCACCCGGACATGCCCGCCCTCGGGGAGGTTGTGCCGGATGGAGTTGTCGATGAGGTTCTGCACCAGCCGCTCGAGCAGCACGGGATCGGCCGTGGCCGGCGCCGCCGCCAGGTCCTCGTGCATCGAGACACCGGCCCGATCCGCATGCGCCGCAACGTGTCTGACGACATCGGCGAGGTCGACCGGCACCCGGTCGGCGACGCCCTCGTTTTCGGTGCGCGCCAGCAGGAGCAGGCCGTTGATGAGGCGTTCGTGCCGTTTGTTGATTTCCAGCAGCGACTCGCCCAGCTGCTTGACGTCCGTGGAGGCGGACTTGCGGTGCATGGCCAGTTCGACCAGTGCCCGGTTGAGGGTCAGCGGTGTGCGCAGTTCGTGCGAGGCGTTGGCGACGAATCGGCGCTGGCTGTCGAAGGACTGATCCAGCCGCTGCACCATGCTGTCGAAGGCGTCCGCGAGCTCCCTGACCTCGTCGTCCGGGCCGTCGAGGGCGATCCGCTCGTGCAGGCTGCGGTCGGCGGTCTGTGAGTTGGCGATGCGCCGCGCGGTGTCGGTGACCCGGTGCAGCGGGGCGAGCACCCGGCCCGAAACCAGCCAGCCAAAGGCGATCGCCGCGCTGCCGACCACCAGGAGGGCGATCCCGCCCTGCGTGAGCACGAGCGTCAGCGACTTGCTGCGCAGGTTGGCCTGCTCGTCGCTGAAGTAGCGCACGGCCTCGGCCGCGTTGAGCGCCTCGCCGTCGGCGGTGCTGAGGATGGGCCGGGACGGATCGGTGTGCACCGACGCCAGGATCTTGACGCCGCGCGGCAGCTGCTGGTCAACCAGGAGGTAGGTGACTCCCAAGAGGACGATCCAGGCCGCGAAGAACAGGCCGCCGTGCACGAGTGTGAGGCGCAGCCGCAGGGTCGGACGGGGACGCTTCATGCGATTCGATACCCCACTCCCGCCACGGTTTCGATGATCGGCGGGTCGCCGAGCTTGCGGCGCAGCTTGAGCATCGTGATGCGCACGACCGAGGTGAACGGGTCGGTGTGCTCGTCCCACACCTTTTCCAGCAGCTGCTCCGCCGACACGACCGCGCCGTCGGCGCGCAGCAGCTCCGCCAGGATCCCGAATTCCTTTTTGGACAGTGGAAGGTGCCGGCCGTCGCGCGAGGCCTGGCGGCGCCCCGGATCGAGGGTGATGCCCGCGCGCCGCAGCACGGGCGGCGCGGCCGGGCGGGAGCGGCGGCCCAGCGCGAGCACCCGCGCGGCCAGCTCCGGGAAGGCGAACGGCTTGGGCATATAGTCGTCGGCGCCCAGGTGCAGCCCCGCCACCCGGTCACCGATCTCGGCGGCGGCGGTGAGCATGAGCACCCGCGCCGGCGATCGCGACTCGACCAGCGCCCGGCAGACGTCGTCGCCGTGCACCCGGGGCAGGTCCCGATCGAGGATCACCACGTCATAGTCGTTGACGCCGGCGCGTTGCAGCGCCGCGTCGCCGTCGAGGGCGATGTCCACCGCGTGGGCGTCCTCGCGCAGCCACTCGGCGATCGCCTCGGCGAGCACCCGCTCGTCCTCGACCACTAAAACCCGCATGGACATACCTTCCTACCTGGGGTTGTTTCCTCAGCGTTAGCGGCCACGCTAACGCCGGCGAAACCGGCACGCACCAAGACTGCCAGCCATGACACGGACAATCACAGCGCTTGCGCTGCTGCTTCTGGCCCTGGGCGGGTGCGGCGGCGAAAAGACCGGAAACAACGAGGTCGCGTCGGCCGGTGGCACGGCGTCCCCACGCCCGGGGGCGAGCGCCGCCGGGCTCAGCCCGCAGGAGAAGGCCCTCAAATGGGCACAGTGCATGCGCGAGCAGGGCGTCGAGGTGCCCGACCCGAACCCGGCGACCGGTCGCGTCGAGATGAGGTTCGGGCCCGGCACGGATCAGGCCAAGGTGCAGGGCGCGATGGAGACGTGCAAGGAATTCCAGCCGTTCGGCGAGGGCGGCCCGGGCGGCAACCCGCAACAGCTCGAGGCGCAGCGCAAGTTCGCCCAGTGCATGCGCGACAACGGTGTGCCCTCGTTCCCCGATCCGCAGCAGGCCGGGATGATCCGCATCGACCCGTCCACCGGGCAGGACCCGGACTTCCCCGCCGCACAGGAAAAGTGCCAGCCGCTGATGCAGGCGGGCCCGGGGAGCCCCAGGTGAAGCGCGCGCTACTGGTGGCCACGGTCGTCGTCGCGGCCGGTGTTGCCGCGGCGGGGTTTGCGGTGGCCAACCGCGACACGGCCGGGGCCGCGCCCGCTTCGCAGCTGCCACCCGCGACGGCGAAGATCACGCGGCAGGACCTGCGCGCGACCGAGGAGGTCACCGGCGACCTGGGCTACGGCCCGGCCAGTGCGCTGGTCAACCGGCTCCCCGGGACGGTCACGAGCCTGCCCATCGCCGGGTCGGTCGTCGCGCAGGGTCAGATACTGTACAAAGTGGACAGCCGCCCGATCGTGCTGCTCTACGGAGCGGAGCCGGCATATCGCCCGCTCGGGCCCGGCGATGAGGGCGTCGACGTCAAGCAGCTCGAGACGGCGTTGCGCGCGCTGGGCCACACCGGCTTCACCGTGGACGAGGAATACACCGCCGACACCGCCGAGGCCGTGCGCGACTGGCAGGAGAGCCTGGGCCTGCCCGAGACGGGCCGGGTGGAGCTGGGCCGGGTCGTCTTCGCGCCCGGCCCCATGCGGGTGGAGACGCTGCGCGTGGAGCTGGGCCAGCCGATCGGGCCGGGGCAGGCGCTGCTGTCCCACACCGGCACCACCCGCCTGGTCACCGCGCGACTGGACGTGGCCGATCAGCGGATGGCTGTCCCCGGTACCAGAATAATGATTGAAATGCCCAGCGGCACAACGGTTGCCGGCACCGTGGAAAAGGTCTACAGCGTCATCGAGGCGCCGACCGGGCAGGGCCAGCAGGCCGAGACGCGGCTCGAGGCGATCGTGTCGCTGGCCGATCCGAAGGCGGCCGAGGGTTTCGACGCCGCCACGGTCGACATCCTGTTCACCGTCTCCGAGCGCAAGCAGGTCCTGGCCGTCCCGGTCGCGGCGCTCGTGGCGCTTGCCGAGGGCGGATATGGCGTCGAGGTCGTCGACGGCGCGCAGACCCGCTATGTGCGTGTCGAAGCGGGACTGTTCGCGGGCGGGCAGGTCGAGGTCGGCGGGCCGGACATCGTCGAGGGCATGACCGTCGGGATGCCAAAATGATCGAGGCGTCGGACCTGACCAAGGTGTACCCCGGCGGTGTCCGGGCCCTCGACGGGGTTTCGCTGACCGTCCACAGTGGAGAAATGACGGCCATCGTCGGGCCGTCCGGCTCCGGCAAGTCGACGATGCTGCACCTGCTCGGCACGCTCGACCGCCCCAGCGCCGGGCGGCTGTTCATCGACGGCCGTGACGTGTCGCGCCTGTCCGACCGGCAGCTGTCGGCGCTGCGGGCGACCCGGATCGGCTTCGTGTTCCAGCAGTTTCACCTCGCGCCGCGGGTGCGGGTCGTCGACAACGTCGCCGACGGGCTGCTCTATGCCGGCATTTCGCTCAAGGAGCGGCGCAGGCGGGCGTCGGAGGCGCTCGAGCGGGTCGGGCTGGGCCACCGCCGGGATCACGCGCCGCACGAGCTGTCCGGCGGTGAGCGGCAGCGGGTCGCGATCGCCCGTGCGGTGGTCGGCCGGCCGCCGCTGTTGCTCGCCGACGAGCCGACCGGCAATCTCGACTCCGCCTCCGGGGCCGGGGTGATGGCGCTGCTGCGCGAGCTCAACGACGCGGGCACGACGGTGGTCGTCATCACGCACGACCAGCAGATCGCTTCGGCACTGCCGCGGCGGATCCGCATGCGCGACGGGCGGGTGCTGGAGTGTTGAGTCCCGCTGATGTCTTGCGTGTCGGTCTGGTGGGCCTGCGGACGCGGCCGTTGCGCGCGTTCCTGTCCGCGCTGGGCATCGCGATCGGCATCGCCGCCATGGTCGCGGTCGTCGGCATCTCGTCCTCCTCGCGGGCCGAGCTCGACCGGCAGCTCGCCGCGCTGGGCACCAACCTGCTGACGGTCTCGCCCGGGCGCACCTTCTTCGGCGAGGAGGCCCGGCTGCCGTTGGAGGCCGAGTCGATGATCGGGCGGATCGGCCCGGTCACGGCGGTGTCGGCGACCGGCCGGATCGAGGACGCCAAGGTGTATCGCTCCGACCGGATACCGAAGCCGCAGACCGGCGGACTGTCCACTTTGGCCGCTCGCACGACGCTGCCCGGCACGATCGGCGCGACCGTCCGAAGTGGAACCTGGCTCAACCCGGCCATCGAGCGCTACCCGGCGGCGGTGCTCGGATCGACCGCGGCGCAACGGCTCGGCATCGGCCGAGCCTCACCCGACACGCAGATCCTTGTGGGCAGCGCGTGGTTCGTCGTGGTCGGGATCCTCGACCCCGTGCCGCTCGCGCCCGAACTGGATACGGCCGTGCTCGTCGGCTGGCCCGCGGCACAGGAACACCTGGGCTTCGACGGCTACGCCACCACCGTCTACACGCGTTCCGACGACGACCAGGTGGGCGCGGTGCGTGACGTGCTCGCCGCGACCGCCAACCCTGGCGCGGCCAACGAGGTGGACGTGTCCCGCCCGTCCGATGCCCTGGCCGCCAAGCAGGCCACCGGCCGGACGTTCACCGGGCTGCTGCTCGGCCTCGGCGCGGTCGCGTTGCTCGTCGGCGGGGTGGGCGTGGCCAACACCATGGTTATTTCGGTACTCGAGCGGCGTGCCGAAATCGGGCTGCGCCGCTCGCTCGGGGCGACGCGGGGCCAGATACGCACGCAGTTCCTCGCCGAGTCGCTGCTGCTGTCGCTGCTGGGCGGCCTCGGCGGGGTGCTGCTAGGCGCGGCGGTCACCACCGGATACGCGGTGTATCAGGCGTGGCCGACGGTGACACCCGCGTGGGCGGTGGCCGGAGGGATCGGCGCGACCGTCGTGATCGGAGGGATAGCCGGGCTGTATCCGGCCATCCGCGCCTCGCGCCTGTCGCCGACCGAGGCGCTGGCGTCAGCGTGACCAAGCGGTCTCCTTGACCAGAGCTCGCTCCAGCAGAGGGGCCCACCAGTCGCGGTGGGATTCATACCACGAGATGGTGTCTGCGAGCCCGGCATCGAAGTCGATGACCGGGCTCCAGCCCAACTCCGTGCGCAGTTTGGTGGAGTCGAGCAGATAGCGGCGGTCGTGGCCCGGCCGGTCGGGCACGGTTTCGACGGCGGTGTGCGGCAGGCCCAGGTGGTCGAGGATGCGGCGGGCGAGCTCGGACACGCTGACCTCGACGCCCGACCCGACGTTGTAGGTCTCGCCGACGCGGCCGTGCAGCAGGACCTCCTCGATGGCGGTGCAGTGGTCGCTGACGTGCAGCCACTCGCGCCGGTTGGCGCTGGACTCATAGACCGGCAGCGGCAGGCCGCCCAGTGCCCGCGTGATGAACAGCGGGATCACCTTCTCCGGGAACTGGAATGGCCCGTAGTTGTTGGCGCAGTTGCTGATCGTCACGGGCAGACCGAACGTCTCGTGATATGCCCGCACGGCGTGGTCAGCGCCTGCCTTGCTCGCGTTGTAGGGCGTGCGGGGCCGATAGGGCGACTCCTCGGTGAACGCGCCGGGATCGTCCAGCGCCAGGTCGCCATAGACCTCGCAGGTGGACACGTGATGGAAGCGCGCCACACCAACTCTTCGCGCGGCGTCGAGCAGTTTCTGCGTCCCCAGGACATTGGTTTGAAAAAATCTGTCTGGATGCAGTACGGCGAGACTGTTGTGCGATTCGGCCGCGAAGTTCACTATCACGTCGATCCGGTGGGCGCGCAGCACTTCATCGCACTCGGCGATATCGCCGTGCACGAAGGTGATCCGGTCCCACACGGAGTCCAAATTGGACCGGATGCCGGCGTAGGTGAGGGCGTCGAGCGCGACGACATGGTCATCCTCATGACGCGAGACCCAGTGGTGCACGAAGTTGGCGCCGATGAAGCCGGCCGCGCCGGTGACGAGGACACGCATTTTCCCTTGCTCCTAATCTGTTTGGGCGATCCCGGGTGGGTCGGGGCTCGGCCACCCGCGGAATTCCACGTCGAGGCGGAAGCGGTGCCCCAGGTAACGGTGCTCGGAGAGGGCCAGCGGCGACTGCCCGATCGCCAGCCTGCGCACCAGCAGGAGCGGCGTGCCGGGCTGGGTCTCCAGCAGGCGCGCGGTCGTGTCGCTGGCGGCGGTGGCGGTGATGCTCTGCCGCACGAGGTCGATGGTGTGGCCGTGCCGGCGCAGGGTCTCCCACACGCCCGGATCTTCGGCCTCGGCACGGCTGACGGGCGCGCCGAACGCGAGCGGGACCCACTCGACGACGACGTCCAGCGGGGACTTGCCGGCGTGGCGGACCGCCCTGACGCGCAGCGCCTCGCTGCCCGGGTCGATCTCGAGCAGTCGGGCGACGTCGGGCGGGGCCTCCTCGAAGGAGTAGGCGTGGACGCGCCGGCTGAGCGGGACCGTGACCGCCGATTTGGCGTGGCGGAACGTGCCCAGCGCGAGCGACTGTCCAAACGAGACGCCGGACACCACATACCACCCCGAGCCCTTGCGTGCCGTGATCAGGCCCTGGTCGCGCAGGTCCTCCAGGGCGCGGCGCACGGTCACCCGGCTCACCGCGTAGCGCCGGGCCAGCTCGGCCTCGCTGTCGAGCGCTCCCGAGCGGGCGTAGTCGCCGAGCGCGATGCGCTCGCGCAGCTCTGAGGCCAACTGCTGGAAGCGCGGACCTGTCATGAATCTGTATGGTACAGGACGATACTGTTCTCGTCATCTGGGACAACTGATTGACAGGACAGCATATTGAGTGATGTTGTTGCGGTCGCCGCGCCCAAGTAAGTCAGACTGACTAACTATCGAAGCGGGTGACAAATGCAGACTCGTTATCCCCTCGCCGGGTTGGTCGCGCTCTCGCTGCTCCTGCCGTCGAGCGCCGCTATAGCGGCCCCGACCAGGTATGAGGCGGAAAGCGCCACGATCTCGCAGGGCCTCGTGGAGTCCAACCACGCCGGCTTCTCCGGCACGGGCTTCGTGAACGGCGACAACGTCGTGGGCGGCTACGTCGAGTTTTCGGTGACCGCCGCGAACGCGGGCACCGCGACGCTCGCCATCAGGTATGCCAACGGCACAACGATCGACCGGCCGTCGGCCATCACAGTCAACGGCACCGCGATCGGCGCCGCCGAATCCTTCCCGGGCACGGGCGCGTGGACCACGTGGGTGACCAAGACCGTCACCGCGAACGTGAACGCCGGAACCAACCTCATCCGGCTCACGTCCACGACCGCCAACGGCAACCCGAACCTGGACTTCCTCGACTTCGAGGTCGCGCCGCCGCAGAACTTCACCGACTACCAGGCGGAGGACGGGCTCATCGGCCAGGGCCTGGTCGAGTCGAACCACGCGGGGTTCACCGGCACCGGATTCGTCAACGGCGACAACGTCGTCGGCAGCTATGTCGAATGGTCCGTCAACGCGGCGGCCGCGGGCAACTATCCACTCGCGATCCGCTACGCCAACGGGACCACGATCAACCGGGCGATGGACATCACGGTCAACGGCCAGCCGGCAGCGCCCGGGCTGGCATTCAACGGGACCGGCGCCTGGACCACGTGGGTGGAGCAGACCATCACGGCTTCGCTGACCGCGGGCGTCAACAAGGTGCGCGCGACGTCGACCACGGTCAACGGCGGGCCCAACCTGGATCGGCTGCGCGCCTCCGTCCCTTCGGACGTGCAACCGCCGGGAGCGCCCGGCAACCTGCGGCTCGTAGGGGAGGCGCGGCCGTACGAGCTCGACATCGCCTGGGACCCGTCGTCGGACAACGTGGCCATCGCGAGCTACCGGGTGTACAACGGCGGCAACATCATCAAGGAGGTCGGCGGCAACATCACGGCGACCACCCTGATCGGACTCTCACCGCAGACCCGTTATGTGCTCACGGTTTTTGCCACAGACGCGGCGGGCAACGTGTCGCAGTCGAGCAACAACCTCGACGTGACCACGCCCGAGAGCGACGACACGCAGCCGCCTACCGTGCCGGCGAACCTGCGGTCAACCAACATCCAGGCGACAAGCATCACGCTGGCGTGGAACGCGTCGACGGATAACGTTGGCGTGCAAGGTTATCGGCTCTTCCGCAATGGCACGCAGTTTGCCGATGTGCCCGACCTGACCGCGACCGACGCCGGGCTCACCCCCGACACCACCTACAACTACACGGTTCTGGCCTACGACGCCAACGGCAATGCGTCCGCGCAGAGCGCGGCCGTGCCGGTGAAGACGGCGACGCAGGCGACCGGAGGCGACCCCGCCTTCGACCGCAACGTGAACACGCAGATGGATCTGCCTTGGGGCATCGGGTTCCTGCCCGACAACACGGCTCTGGTGGCCGAGCGCGACCGGTTCGAGATCGTGCGCGTGACGCTTGCCGGGCAGAAGACCGTGGTGGGCACGATAACGGAAGCGGTCACGACGGGCGGCGAGGGCGGTCTGCTGGGCCTGGCCATCTCGCCGACGTTCAACACCGACCACTATGTGTACGTCTTCTACACGTCCTCTTCGGACAATCGGGTCGCCCGGTTCAAGTTCGAGAACAACACGGTCGGGCCGCGTGAGCCGATCGTGACGGGCATCGCGAAAAACCGTTTCCACAACGGCGGGCGCCTCAAGTTCGGTCCGGACGGCTTCCTCTACATCACCACCGGTGATGGGCAGGACAGCAGCCGGGCGCAAAACCTGAGCTCGCTCAACGGGAAAATCCTGCGGGTCACGCCGACCGGCGCGGCCGCACCCGGAAACCCCTTCGGCACCAAAGTTTACAGCTATGGCCACCGCAACGTTCAGGGCCTGGCGTGGGACTCGCAGGGCCGGCTGTGGGCGTCGGAGTTCGGCAACAGCACGTGGGACGAGCTCAACCTGATCGTGTCGGGCGGCAACTACGGCTGGCCGACGTGCGAGGGCACCTGCAGCGTGTCGGGCATGCGTAACCCGGTGCGGCAGTGGGATGTGGCCTCGGCCTCCCCCAGCGGGCTCGAAATCGTCAACGACTGGATCTATATGGCGGCGGTCCGCGGTGAGCGGCTGTGGGTCATGAAGATCACCGGCAATACGACGGACACCCCAAGAGCCTTCTTCAACGGTACCTGGGGACGCCTGCGCACGGTCGTCAAGTCGCCGGACGGCGGGCTGTGGCTGACGTCAACGGACAACGACAAAAACGGCGGCACGCCATCCACTTTGGACAACGTGATCGTGCGGCTGCGCTTCGCGGGAGCGCCGTTCCTGCTCACGTCGAGCGCGTTCGCCAACAACGCGGCCATCCCGGCGCGCTTCACATGCTCCCAGGACGGCGTGTCGGGCAACGACATCTCGCCGCAGCTGGCGTGGGGCGCGGGCGCGCACAACGCCCAGAGCTACGCCATCACGCTCATCGACACCACCAACGCCGGCAAGCACTGGGTGATCTGGGACATCCCGGCCACCAAGCTGACCCTCCCGGAGGGCCTGGGGCTCGGATTTGACGTGCCCAACCAGGCGCCGGCCAAACAACGGTCGTTCGGCACGGGCAACAAGACCTACCAGTTCTTCGGACCCTGCCCGGGCGGCTCCACCCACACCTACCAGTTCAAGCTGTACGCGATGAACGTCGCCACGCTGCCGGGCGTGACATCGTCGTCGACCGTGGCCCAGATCGAAACCGCGATCCTGGCCAACGACATCGCGAGCACCACCCTGACCGGCACCTCCAACGCGTCCACATAACGGGCGCGTCGCTGATCCCGGGCCGCGGTCACCCCTGCGGTCCGGGCTCAGCCACGTCGCGCGGCCCAGGCTTCGCCTTGTCCCGGACGGCCTGCTCGATCCGCATCAGCAGGCCGGCGAAGAGCAACACCGCCCCGATGGCGAACCACTTGTCGAGCCGATCCGAGTTCATCGCGTTCAGCAGCGCGATCAACCCGCCGAGCACCGCCATAATCGTCCCCACGCCGCCCACCATGTGTGTGCCCTCCCATTCGCCGATGCCGGAGTCCGCATCCGGCCAAGAATTGTCGTACACGCGCGCTAGGGTTCGGCACATGAACGCTAAAGCCGATGAGCTGCTTCGACTTCACACCGACCTGTCCCTGCTGGTCCTGGTCAACGTGTGGGATGTGGCCAGTGCGAGAGTGGCTGCCGGCCTGCCGGGGTGCAGGGCCATCGCCACCGCGAGCTACTCCATCGCCTCGTCCTACGGTTATGCCGACGGCGAGCAGATCCCGCCCGACCTCATGTTCGACGCTGTCGGGCGGATAGCCGCGGCCGTCGACCTGCCGGTGACCGCAGACCTGGAGGCAGGTTATGGGGATGTCTACGAGACCGTGCGGCGCGCCGTCGACCTGGGCGTGGTCGGCGCCAACATCGAGGATGCGATGAAGCCGCTGCCCGAGGCCGTCGCGGCGGTGGAGGCCGCGGTCAAGGCGGGCGGGCCCGGGTTCGTGCTCAACGCGCGCACCGACCAGTTCCTGAGCGGGCCCGGCGACATCGACGACGCCATCGCGCGCGGCCGGGCGTTCCTCGACGCCGGCGCGGCCTGCGTCTTCGTCCCCGGCGCCCGCGACACCGACACGATCGCCCGCCTCGTCGACGGCATCGGCCCGCTCAAGGTGAGCCTCATAGGCATGCCCGGCATACCGTCCAATGCCGAGCTCGAGTCCCTCGGCGTCGCCCGCCTGTCGTTCGGCCCCCGACCCCACTTCGCCGCCCTGACCGCCTTCGCCGACATCGGCGCCGCCCTCCTGTCCGGCGCGCCACTGCCCGACACCATCCGCGCCCTCCCCTGACACGCAAGCCTTTCCCCGCACAGCACCGTCGCGGCCCACCCGTCACACGCCGCGAGGGCTGCGACCGGGCGGAGTAACACGGGCTCGCGTGGCACCCGCTGCGTTCGCCCGTAGCGGGCCGCCGCGGCGACCCCGACCGGCGTGCGGTAGTCGCGGTCCTGGTTGCCGGCGATCAGTTCACGGGCGGGCGACCGCCTCGCATTGTGGGGTCACACGGGTTTCGTTCGGAGCTCGCTGCGGCGTCGCGCAGCCCCACCCACCACCACAAACCCCTGCATAACAGGGGCTCGCCTACCCAATTACCGGTACCTCGGGTCAGGCGGCAGAATCGGCATCGTGGCAGCCAAATCCAACGCCGAGAAGCTCCGGCTCAAACCGGGCGGCGCGCTGTGGTGCTCCGACCCGAAGCGGCAACACCTCATCGAGCCGCTGCCGGACGGAGCCCGTACCACCAAAAATTTGGAAGAGGCAAATGTCGCGGTGCTCTTCGCCGATGGCGAGGCCTCGCTGCGCAAGCTCGCCGCCAAACACAAAGCCGACCTCGGCTCGCCGATCCTGTGGGTCGCCTACCCGAAGGGTGGCCGGGCCGACATCAACCGCGACACGCTGTGGCCGATCCTCGCCGAGCACGGCCTGCGTCCGATCTCGCAGGTCGCGCTTGACGAGGTCTGGTCGGCGTTGCGCTTCCGCCCGCTCAAGGAGGGAGAGGACCAATTCGGCGGCGGACGCAAGCGGGCATAGGGCGCAGGCTTGATCCGCTAGTCTGCGGGGCGTGGATGCCGGGCTCGCCGTGACGTCAATAGGGTGCCGGTCAAGGAGACCGCCCGGACGGCATCATCGCGCCGACCCTTTGCGTGCCTTGTGTGCCTTGTGTGCCTTGCTGTTCAGGCGATAGCGCTTCGCCTCGTCGATAAGCTCGCGCCGCCGCTGGGCGGCCATTTCCAAAACCGCTTCGGGGTAGGTGAACATGCACCAATACTCGGCCACCCGCCGCTGCCGGCCATCGGCAGCGACTACCTATCTCGACCCTGACCCGGGCATACGCACGTCCTAGGTATACCTACGACGGTGCCGTCGACCTGACCGACTTTGTTCACTCAGTCTAACCCACCAACGGACGTCGAAGGAGATACACCTGCATCGTTACCTGCGCACTGCCGTTTGTGCGTTCGACGAACTCCCAACCCTGGGCACTCAATTCATTCAGGATCGAAATGGCTTGCCCCACTTCATCATCTCCATCCGGAGGAACCTGCCTCACCCATCCGCCCAACTCGTCGACGCCGGAAGCGGTGAGGAGCCGCGCCACCACTCGCCTCTGGCCGGATAGCCAGACTTCGCTGAAGCGCAGTTCGCCAAACTCGCAGGGCGCCACACGCACCTCCGTTGCTGATCGGTGGCAAAATCCGGGGTCGAGGATCGGTGTTGAGGAAAGCACGTAAGCCCGGAGATCACCAGGCCGGCGGACGTCCCGACTACGGCCGCCTCGGCGTGGGAGCTCGCACTTTGACCGACCCCGGGCCGGGTGACGGATATCCGATTCGGCCGCCCGCGCCATGCCAAAAGCGCGAGCGGCCGGATCGTCACTTCGGGCGTGGCCTTCGTCTAGCTTGTCTCGCCCGCGACGGAGAACAGGCGCAACCGGTTGACCGCCAGCCATGTGCCGACGACCGTGAAGACAGCGCTCATCGCGACCGCCACGCCGATCGACACGGTGCCGGTGACGAGGTCGGTGCCGGCCCAGCGGTCCGCCAGCGACACCACATATTGCTGGATGGAGAGCACCTTGGTGCCCGACACGAAGTTGCCCAGCAGACCCTCCCAAATCATGACGTAGAGCAGGCCCACCAGCACAGGCCGCCGGGTGAGCAGGCTCAGCATGAGGAAGAGCGCGCTGTAGGCCAGGGCGCCCACGGCGCCGGCCGCGGCGAAGGCCAGCCCGAGCCGCACACCGTCGACGATCGTGGCCGCGGCGAACATGGCGCCGGCCGTCACGGCCCCGGACACTCCAAACGCGACAGCCAGTTTGGACAGCACGATTTTCCAGCGGGGGATCGGTTTGGTGAGGATGTGCACGATGGTGCCGTCGTCGATCTCCGAACCGAGCACGCCGGTGCCGACGATCAGGGCGATGACCGGCAGGACGACGGCGACGCCGATGCCCACGAGCACCGGGCTGGCGAAGTCTTCCGGCTCGCCGAGCGCCGAGCCCAGCCATGCCATCCCGATCAGGATCAGCGGCAGCGGGAGAAGCAGCAGGAACCTGCGCCGGCCGAACAGGCCCCGCGCGGTGATCCAGGCGATGGTGGTGTTCATCATTGCTCCCTGTGCTCTCTATGCCGTGACCAGGTAGGAGAAGACGCTTTCGAGCGACTCGTCGGACGGTATGAGCCGGCGCACCCGGATGCCCTGCGACAGTGCGACCCGGGGCAGCTCGCGGGTGAAACTGCCGTAGTCGCCCGCGTGCACGGTGATGCCCTCCTTGCCCAGCCCGACCCCGGCGACCGAGGGCAGCGCCATGAGCGCCACGGCCAGCCGTCTGTCGTCATTGGACTGGATGGCGAAGACGTGCGGGCGGTGCGTCATGAGGCGGCGGATGGTGCGGAAGTCGCCGCTGGCCGCGAGCCGCCCGGCCACGATCACCTGGACGGTCCCGGAGACCTGCTCCACCTCCTCCAGGATGTGCGAGCTGAACAGGACCGTGCGCCCCTGCCGGCCGAGGTCGTGCAGCAGCGACATCATGTGCATGCGCTGCCGCGGGTCCATCCCGTTGAACGGCTCGTCCAGCAGCAGCACGGCCGGGTCGTGCACGAGCGCGGCCGCGACCCGGATGCGCTGGCGCATGCCCTTGGAGTAGGTGCTCAATCGGCGGTCCTGCGCCTCGGTCATCTCGACCAATGCCATGGCGTGCTTGGCCTTCCCGCGCGGGTCGGCCAGCCCGTGCAGCTTCGCGCTCGCGTGAACAAACTCCCATCCGGTCAGGAATCCGTGCGCCGCCTCACGCTCGCTGACCAGACCGAGGTGGCGGTATATCCCCGGGTTGTCCCACGTCGGCGTCCCGTCGAGGGTCACCGAACCGCGTGACGGCGCGAGGAATCCGGCCATCATGTGCAGCAGCGTCGTCTTGCCCGCGCCGTTGGGGCCGAGCAGCCCGGTCACGCCCGGACCCAGGCTCATGGTGATGTCGTTGACCGCCACCACATTGCCGTACCAGCGGGACACCCCGCTCAGATCCATCGTGGTCACAGCGAGGCCTTCCGGTAGCGCAGCAGCAGGAGGAGCACGCACGCGGCGGGCAGCAGCACGCCGACCGCGCCGTAGAGCGGACCGAACGAGCCGATGGGGGCGCCGCCGGCGCCTTCACCCGTGCCGAAGACCCACATGCGGATGCCTTCGGGCAGCATGACCGGGCTGCCCAGCGGGGCGAGCTGCTGCATCCGTTCGTTGCCGAGCTCCATCAGCACGCCGACCACGGGCAGCGTCACGAGGAACACGGCGGCGATGGCACCGGCCGCGATCGCCCGGCGGCTCGCGATCGACGCGACGAGCAGGGCGATCGCGCTGAAGATGACGGCGTAGAAGGCGGCGACCGCGTACCCGCTGAGCAGGCCACGCACCTCGGTCCAGAGGTCGCCGCCACCGAAGGCGCCCGCGGCGAAGATGAGCGTCATCGGCCCGGCGAGGATCAGCCACACGGCGCCGACCAGCGACCCCAGCTTGGCCAGCGCGTAGTCGGACCGATGGATGGGGCGGGAGAAGTACAGCGGGAGCATCTTGTTGCGCAGGTCCCGGGAGACCAGTTCGGGCGCGACCACCGCCAGGAAGATGAGGATCAGGAAGCTGGCGACCTGCGGCAGGTCTTGATAACTGACCTCTTCGCCCTGTGCCGCGGCCACCGCGAAGATCAGGGCTATCACGCCGACCAGACCGATGACGGTCCACGGAAAGATTTTCGCCTTGGCGCTGCGGCCGAGCCCGAAGGCGGCGCGCAGCCCGTGGACGAACAGCGAACGGGTGGCGTAGCCACGGCCGAGCCTGGGCCCGTCGTAGCGCTGATACCCGATGTCATGAATCACACTGCTGACGCTGCTGACGCTCTCAGGCGTGGGCATCGACGGCCTCCCTACTGGCGAACAGTTCCGCGACGCGGTGGCGGCGCTGATCCAGGCGGTGCAGCGGCAGGTCGAGCTCCGCGACCGTGCGCAGGACGGCGTCGTAGGTGTCCTCATTGGACAGAGGCACGAGCAGCACGCGGTCCTCCCGCTGGACGCCGAGGCCCTGCTCCGCCAGCGCCGTGGCGAGGCCGTCGAGGCCCTCGGCCACCTCGATCACCAGCACGTCGAGGTCTGTGGTCATCGACTCGATCCGGTCGGCGCGCAGCAGGCGCCCGGCGTCGAGGGCCACCAGCGAGTCGCAGATCCGCTCGACCTCACCGAGCAGGTGCGAGCAGACCACGACCGAGATGCCGAACTCGCCGCCGATCCGGTGGATCAGGGCGAGCATCGCCTCGCGGCCGGCCGGGTCCAGCCCGTTGGTCGGCTCGTCGAGCAGCAGCAGGTCGGGGTCGTGCACCAGCGCCTGGGCGAGCTTCACCCGCTGCTTCATGCCCGTGGAGTATCCGCCGATCTGCCGGTAGCGCTCCTCGTAGAGGCCCACATGGCGCAGCGCCTCCGAGGCACGCTCGCGGGCGATCGTGCGCGGCAGGCCGCTCATCCGGCCCATGTGTGTCACGAACTCGGCCGCGATCATGTCGGGCGGCAGGCAGTCGTGCTCCGGCATGTAGCCGACCCGCGCCCGCACCTCGTCGCCGGCGGTCATCGGATCCAGGCCGAGCACACTCACCCCGCCACTGGTCGGGCTGAGCAAACCCAGCAATATCTTGATCATGGTGGACTTGCCCGCGCCATTCGCGCCGACCAGGCCGATGATGCCCGGCTCCACCTCAAGCGTGAGATCGGCGAGCGCGGTCACGCCGGGCCCGCCCGCAAAGACCTTGGTCAGCGAGCGTGTCGCGATGACCGGGGGCGGCGGCGCCTCGTTTTTGATTGCCACGCCCGCCACGCTAAGCCCCGGGCACCACTAGAAGTGATCGGTGTCGACCCTGGTTTCACCCCGATAAGGGACCCCAGAGACAGACCGGGAAAAGACCGCTGCCTTCCCGGTAAGGAGGCGGGAAGGCAGCGGCCGGGGGGCGGCGGTCCAGCTTCGGCGCGGCCCACAGGTCTGGTCTGTGCGGCCGCTGCGTCGGGGGGGGG
>JBIOYB010000513.1:0-5768 GCA_044869915.1 Allorhizocola sp. | reverse complement strand
TCTTCTTCCTCAACTTCATCGCCGACTTCTTCGGCGACCCGCTGGTCACGTTCTAGCTGGACACCGCCCGCCTGACGCGTGCCCCGTCGCGCGCCAGGTGGGCATGGGGCCAAGGTCCGGCGATCTGCGCGCGGCTTGGGTCCCCTCGACCCGCCTCTGCCAGTCGACGACGTCGCCTATCCCGACTCCGACCGGGCGCTACTGTCCCAGCTGCGCATCGAGGAGTGGCCGTGAACCCGCGGCGCCACTACTACCTAGACCGCGCCGCCGCCGACCGGGGCATCCGACGAAGTGGAAGCGGCGCCCAGGTTGAGCGGGGCTATGTCGTCGGACAGGCGCAGCAGAAACGGTCGCTCCGGGGTATAGCGGATCACCGTGATCGACCCCGGGGCGACATGGATGCGCTGAAACTGGTCCAGATGCATGCCGAGCGCGTCGGCCACAATCGCCTTAATGATGTCGCCGTGCGTGCAGGCCAGCCACAGCCCGGCCGGGCCGACGTGATCGTTCCAGTGGCGCACGGTCGCGATCGCCCGCGCCGACATCGCCGACATCGCCTCGCCGCCGGGGAAGGCCACCGCCGCCGGATGCTGCTGGATCGTCCTCCACAGCGGCTCCGTAGACAGCTCGGCCAGCTTGCGCCCGGCCCACTCGCCATAGCCACACTCGGTCAGTCCATTGTCGACACTGAACGTCGCGCCCGGCATCGCCAGCGCCAGCGTGTCGCGGCAGCGCTGCAGCGGGCTGCACACGACAGCGTCCAGCGGCACCGTGGCCAGGCGCGCTCCCGCCGCGCGGGCCTGCACCTCGCCCACCTCGTCGAGGCCGACGGGGCTGTCCCCCGCGAGGATGCCCTCGGAGTTGGCGGATGTGCGGCCGTGCCGCAGCAGCACCAGTGTGGTCATGTGGCGCTGATCGTCCCCGTGGCCAGCAACACGATGATCAACCCTCCCAGGCCCAGCCGGTACCAGACAAAACTCATCATGGTGTGATGGGCGACAAACTTCAGCAGCCAGGCAATTGAAGCGTAGGCCACGAGGAAGCTCACCACGTTACCGATCAGCAGGATGTTGACCGGAATATTGTCCAGCGCGTCGGGCAGCTCGTAGATGCCGGCCGCGACCAGGGCAGGAACGCCCAGGAAGAACGCGAGCCGGGTGGCCGTCACCCGATCGAGATCGCGCAGCAGGCCGGTGGTGATGGTCGCACCAGAACGCGAAACGCCGGGGACGAGCGCGAGGCACTGGGCCAGCCCGATGATCAGCGTGTCCTTGAGCGTGAGCTCCTTTTCGGACCGGGACTGCGTGGCCGCGTACTCGGCGAAGGCCATCACGCCGCTCCACACGATCAGCGCGCCGGCGACAAACCACATGCTGCGCAGCGGGCCCTTGATCAGATCCTTGCCCAGGAACCCGACGATGCCGATCGGGATCGAGCCGGCGATGACATACCACGCCATCTTGTAGTCCAGCGACTCGCGGGCGGGCGCGGACACCAGCCCCTTCCCCCACGCCGACGCAAGGCGCACCATGTCCTTGGCGAAGTAGACCAGCACGGCGAGGATCGCGCCGACCTGGATCACGGCCGTGAACGCGGTGATCGAAGGATCGTCGATCGGCAGACCCATCAGCTTTTCGGTGATGGTCAGGTGCCCGGTGGACGAGATCGGAAGAAACTCGGTGATGCCCTCCACGATGGCGAGCACGATCGCCTGCCAGATTTCCACTTACCCTCCCACTAACGCGCACAGCCCGAGATCTCGAATGCCTCCGCCACCTTACGCAGTGTGTCCCGGCCCGACTCCGCGTCCCCCGTGAACAGCGTCACGGCCAGCGTCGTCACGCCCGAATCGGCGAACTCGCGCATCCTGCCGGCCACCCGGTCAACCGGGCCCAGCAGCGACGTCCGGTCAATGAATTCATACGGTACCTTCGCGGCCGCGTCGCGCTGGTGACCCGACAGGTATAGGTCCTGGATCTCGCGCGCCGCGTCGCCATAGCCCATGCGCGTGGCCAGCTCGTTGTAGAAGTTCTTCTCCCGGCTGCCCATCCCTCCTATGTAGAGGGCCGCATACCATCGCACCAGCTCAGCGCACATCTCAGGGTCGTCGCCGATGACGACGGGCACGCTCGGTACGACATCGAAGCCCGCCATGTCCTTGCCCGCCTTGGCCCGTCCCTTCGCGATGGCGGCCAGATATTCGGACGCGAAGTCGGCGGAGTAGAAGACGGCCAGCCAGCCGTCGGCGATCTCCCCGGCCAGCTCCAGGTTCTTCGGCCCGACAGCGGCCAGATAGATGGGGATTTCGGTGCGGGGCGGGTGGAAGGACAGGCGCAGCGCCTTGCCCGGCCCGTCCGGAAGCGGGAGCGTGTAGTGCTCGCCCTCGTAGGCCACCTGCTTGCGGGACAGCGCGAGGCGCACTATGTCGACATATTCCCGGGTGCGCGCGAGCGGCTTGGCGAAGCGCACGCCGTGCCAGCCTTCCGACACCTGCGGCCCCGACACACCCAGCCCCAACCGGAAGCGCCCACCTGACAGGGCGTCGATCGTGGCGGCGGTCATGGCGGTCGCGGCGGGCGTGCGCGCCGGGATCTGCATGACCGCCGAGCCCACGTCGATCCGCGTGGTCTGGCCCGCGAGCCAGGCCAGGACCGAGGGCGAATCCGAGCCGTACGCCTCCGCCGCCCACACGGACGAGAAGCCGAGCCGGTCCGCCTCCTGCGCGAGCGCAAGGTGGTCGGCGGGCGTGGACCAGGGCGTCTGGTAACCGAGATTGAGACCGAGTCGCATCCCCGCACCTTACCCGAGAGTAAGTTCCGGGGTAAGCACCGACCGCCGGTCAGGCCTGCGGAGCGTCGCGGACCTCGAGCCGGATGCGCTTATTGCCCTTTCCTTTTGATTCTGTCCCGGTGACGACCACCGCGCCGACGTCGGCGGTGTTGGCCACATGGGTGCCACCGTCGGCCTGCTTGTCGAGCCCCGTGATGTTGATCAGCCGCAGCGGGTCTATCTCGCGCGGGATGAGGTTGGCGGCCGTGCGGATGAGCGCCGGATCGAGGTCGGCCTCGCCGCGCCCCAGGAACTCCACGATGACCCGGCGGGCGGCCTGGATCTCCTCGTTGATCCGGGCCTCCATGCGCTGCCCGAGCTCGGCCGATATCGACTCGAGCGGGAAGTCGAGGCGCCCGCTGCCGGGCTCCATGTTGCCGCCCGTCACCGGGATCTGGAACTCGCTCCAGATGACACCGCACAGGATGTGCAGCGCAGTATGCGTGCGCATCGTCAGGTGCCGGCGTGACCAGTCGAGCTCGCCGAAGACTTCGGTGCCCGGCTGGGGCAGCTCGGGAGCCTCGAGCCAGTGCCAGATGCGGCCCGCGTCGCGCCCGACCTTGACCACCGAGGCCTTGCCCGTGTCCCACGTGAGCTCGCCGACATCGGCGGGCTGCCCACCCCCGCCCGGATAGAAGGCGGTGCGCGCCAAAGCGACCCGCCCCTTGTCGGGGTCGACCTCGAGCACCGCGCTGTCGAAGGAGCGCAGGTATGCGTCGACGGCAAACAGCTCCGTCTCCGCGAGCTGTGCCGGCGCGTTGGCAGGTGGCTCATTCCCGGGAACTGGCATGCTTTTTCTCCGCACTGAGAACGTCCGAACGATCGTGCACACTCCATCGTAGGCCAACGCCGGGAGACACGACCCGCCACGATGCCTCGACGCGCCTGAGCCGGCAGGTCGTGGGCGAAGAACCTGTTGTCACCACGGCAACATCCCGCGGGCCGACCGCCACGACACGCAGACCGCCGATCTGAAGCGAACCCATTCGTCCGCTGCCCGCAGGCATGCCGCAGCCGCCGCGCGACATAACGTGTCCACATTGTCCACAGCACGCGTTCATTCGTGTAGATTCGTCACTGTGATGGACCTGCTCGCCCCCCGGACGGGTGCGGTCCGTGTGCAGGCCGCCGTCGCCACGAGCCGCAGGCCGTCGGCCGTGAGGCCCCGTGTGCCCACCCAAGACCGGGCTTGCGCGGGCGCGACCCAGACCGAGGTGACGCCCACCCCCCGATGTGACACCGCCCGGCGCACCGACCACACGCGCCGCGCCCCACCCACGGCGCGAGCCGCAACTGCACCACGCCCGCCTGCATCATCGCCATGCGCGGGCACCTATATGACGTCGTGCCGGGCCTTCCCGGCACGATGGCGGCCCGCCAGGTGGGCGCCGGTTCGGACCGTTCCACGACCCGAATCAGTGGCAACGCTACGATCGGCGGGTGGCGGGGCCAACGCCGGATATCGCAGCGATGCAAAGGTATCCACGGCCGAAGGGCAGGCCGGCGGCTACTGGCGCCCACCTCGCGTGCTGTCCAAACTGGACACGCCAAATCCCACAATCTCCGAAAGCCATTCAGGCAAGCTCGGTAGCGGATCTTGTGCTCATTGGACGCGAGTGATCAATGCCTTCTGCGGTCGTCTAGCTACATGACAGGCTCACATCATCGTTACGGCAGGCTACTGGCCATATAGCCGCTGTCTACTCGCCATCCCCATTCAATCCAGACCCTCCAGCAAGATTTCCGCTCTGGATGCTATGACCTCGATCACGCCAAAATCCCCCTCCAACCGATGCCGACCGCCGGACTCCACTAGCCACGAATCAATGCCGCCGTAGTCCAGCTCGCCAGAGGCGTCGCGAGCGGGCTGCACGCCTTGACCCTTCCAGTTCAAATCAGTGACGCCGGAAAAAACCAATCGTCCCCGACGGTAGCAGTGTTGTTCGCCTGGGTGATCAGCCGAGTAATCAGGATGTTCGGGTGTTAACACGACTTCGAGGTTCAAGATCATGGATCCCGACTTAGCCATGATTGCAAGGACATAGCTATCTTCCAGAAAATATGAAGAGAATTCATCAATCTCGGAGTAAGAGCTCATGGCAGATCGTACTCTATCCGTGTGGTTTTTCGGGTGACGTTCTCGAAACTGGGTTGCCATACGGATCGATACGCTGACCCGCAGCATTTCGGATTTCGACATGCGGGAAAGCGCTTCCACGCACTCGCGAGCTTCCCCTCTTAATAGTCACACGAACAATCCCATTCGAATCAATGAATTTAATTGGACCCCTCTCGGTCTGTACTCTGGTCCCACCTTGCGACTCACCAAACTTGACCAGATCAGATGCCCCTGCCTTTCCGCTACTCGTGAGCTGTCCAATAACTACATCCGGATCGAGCTTGCAAAGTGGAGTTGGTTTGGCGAGAGAAATCTTTGCGACTAACGCCACCGCTGCCGCTCCTCCGAAGACGGAGCCAAGCTCGTAGGCTGCTCGTTGTCTTTCTTCGGGCGTTGACACATGGTCGGGGTCGTAGTAGGCGGTCTCACACATGCACAACGCCTCCCACGTAAACATCTCGTTGAGTGGCGGTCGATTGACCTTCGTTCAGCCCTTTCCCGCGGGATTGCTTTCGACCCCGGTCGCATTGTCATCAAGGAGTTTCGACAGTCGCTTCATAAGATCAACTACACCCTGGTGATGATACTTTCCACCCACCTGATCGCCAGTCCGCAATTCATGTAGCAGCGCATCGCCCGCCGTCCCATCCCTCATCCAGCCGCTCGAACGATCCTTGGCCGAGTAGATATCTTCCAAGATCCTCTGAAGTCGCGGAGGTGCCGCCCACATATCGTATGGACTTCTGGACTTCTGGGTCTGATGCAAATCCTCGGCAAACACAGCGCAGACGTTCGCAGTGTGAGCTGGTCTGTTGCCGAC
>JBIOYB010000512.1:0-30993 GCA_044869915.1 Allorhizocola sp. | reverse complement strand
CAGGCGAGCGCCCGCGCGATGGCGATGCGCTGCCGTTGCCCGCCCGACAGCTCGAGCGGGCGGCGGCGCCGGTGGCCTTCGTCCAGCGCGACCAGCCGCAACAACTCGACCACCCGCTCCCGCCGGTTAGCCGAAGGCAGGGGTTCGCCGACCACGCGCTCGACCGTGTAGCGCGGGTCGAAGGAGCTCAGCGGATCCTGGTACACGATCTGCCAGTCACGCCGTGACAAAGGCCGGTTGACCGTGCCGCCGTCGGGCTTCTCCAGCCCGAGCACCAGCCGGGCCGTGGTGGTCTTGCCCGTGCCCGACTCGCCCACGATGCCCAGGGTCTCGCCCGCACGCAGCCCGAGCGAGACCCCGTCGACACGGATCTTCCCGTCGAAGGACTTCGTCAAACTGGAAGCGCGGATGAGCTCCGGCCCGTCGGCGGGCGCCGCCCGGCCGCGCCCGCCGGTGGGCACGGCGTCGAGCAGCGCCCGGGTGTATTCGTGCCGCGGGTGCGAAAGCACCTGCTGGGTCGGGCCTTCCTCGACGATCTGCCCGGCACGCATCACGGCCACCCGGTCGGCCAGCCGCGCGACGACGGACAGGTCGTGGCTGACGATCAGCATGCCGGTCTCGCTGCTCTTGAGCTCCTTGAGCAGGGCCAGGATCTGGGCCTGGATGGTGGCGTCGAGCGCGGTGGTGGGTTCGTCGGCGATGAGCAGCTCCGGCCCGCACGCGATGGCCGACGCGATCAGCGCGCGCTGCCTGAGCCCCCCGGAGAGTTGATGTGGATACTGCGAGGCGCGCAGCGCGGCCTCCGGCACGCCGACGGACTCGAGCAGCTCGAGCACCTTCTCCCGCCGCTGCTCCCGGTTGAGCGTGGTGTGCAACCGCAACGGCTCGGCGATCTCCTTGCCGACCGGGCGCAGCGGGTCCAAAGAGGACAGCGCGTCCTGCAGCACGAACCCGATCCGCTTGCCGCGATAGGCACGCCACCGGCGCTCGCTGAGCGAAAGGACATCCGACCCGTCGAATCGCAGCGCGTCGGCACTGACATTGGACCCATAGCCGGTCAGCCCGACCAGAGTCCGTGCCGTGACGCTCTTGCCCGACCCCGACTCGCCCACGAGCGCCAGGCACTCTCCTCTATGGACGGTGAACGAGATCCCGTCCACGACCCTGTTGCGCCCGAATGAAACCCGCAGATTGTCCACCTGCACGAGCTCGCTCATGCCGGCCTCCCCTCCGAACGGCGGCGCAGATCGCGCCCGATCACGGTGATGGACAGCACGGTCAGCGTGATGGCGACCCCCGGCACGGCCGCGATCAGCCAATCGTTGGAGATGTATTGCACGCCGAGCGAGAGCATGTTGCCCCACTCGGGCGCGGGCGGCTGCGCGCCCAGCCCGAGGAAGCTCAGCGACGCGCCCGCCCCGATCGCGCTGCCCACCCCGATCGTGGCGAAGACCACCAGCGGCTTGAACGCGTTGGGCAGCACGTGCCGCCGCACGACCGTCCATCGCGACAGCCCCAGCGTGCCCGCCGCCTCCACATAGGTCGATCGCCGCACGACGTGCGTCTGCGCCCGGATCATCCGCGCGTAATACGGCACGGACGCGATGGCGACCGCGAACAGCGCGTTGACCGTGCCCGTCCCGAGCAGCGTGATGACGACCAGCGCCAGCAGCAGGTCGGGAATGGACAGTACGACGTCGATGAGGCGCATGATGGCGCCCTCGACGAACCGGTGGACGAGCCCGGCGGCCAGCCCGATCGCCGAGCCGATCGTGACCGCGATGCCGGTGGCCCCCAGGCCCATGAGCAGCGACGCCCGAGCCCCGAACACGATGCGGCTCAACACGTCCCGGCCGGCTTGGTCGGTCCCCAGAAAGTGTTGATTGCTGGGCGGGGAGAAGGCGCCATATTGGCTCAGCGCCAGCGGATCGTGCTGTGCCAGCGCCTGCGGCACGATCGCCGCCACCACGATAAGCCCCACAAAGACGGCCGAGAGTGCGACAGCAGGCCGGATCACGATGTCACCACCCTCGGGTCGACAATGCCGTACACGATGTCCACCACCAGATTCACCACCACATAGACCGCCGCCGCGAAGATCACGATCCCGAGCACGAGCGGGATGTCCTTTGTGGTGGTCGCGGTGAGCATGAGCTGCCCGACGCCCTGCCGCACAAACAGTGTCTCGGTGACGACGGCTCCGCCGAGCAACCCTCCAATCACGAATCCCGACATCGTCACGATCTGGATGAGCGCGTGCCGCAGCGCGTGTCCTAACCGGACGCTCGCCTCGCGCATGCCGCGCGCCCGCGCCGTGACGATGAACGGCTGTTCGAGCACCTCCTCCAGCTCGGTACGCAGCACCTGGGAGATGGTCGCGGCGATCGGCAGCGCGAGCGTGAACGTCGGCAGCACCAGCGATTCGAGCCCCCGGTTGCCCGAGACCGGGAACCAGCCCGCCTTGAACGAGAAGACGATGAGCAGGATCAGCCCGAGCACAAACGTGGGGAAGGACGTCAGCACGAGCTCCGTCCCGGACGCGCCGCCGCGCACCCACGGCCGGCGCCGCGCGGTGAACACGGCGACGGCGATCGCGAGCAGCACCGCGACCACGGCCGCGCTCACCGCCAGCTGGACCGTCTGGCCCAGCTGTTCGCCGATGGCCCGCGCGACCGGGACCCGCTGCTGATACGACTGTCCTAAGTCGCCGGTCAGCAGCTTCCTGAGATAGAGGAAATATTGTTCGTGTGCTGGAAGGTCGAGCCGGTAGTCGGCGCGGACCCGGTCGAGCACGGCCTTGGTCGGGTTGGCCCCGTCACCGGCGACCGTGGCCAGCGCCGCATCGCCCGCGGTGAAGTGCAGCGCGACGAAGGATAGCGTCGCCGCGCCCCACAACACCCCCACCCCGGCCGCGAGCCGCGTGGCAATCCGCCTCATCATTGGAGCCACGCATAGGTGAAGTATGGCGTCCCGTGTGAGGTGTCGACCACGACCTGGTGCAGCTTCGTCGAAAAGGCCCACAGCACGGAGTTGTCGTAGACCGGGAAGCCCGGCGTCAGCTCGGCGAGTCTGTTTTGGACCTTGCGGTAGAGGTCGCGCAGGGTCGCCGCGTCGTTGCTCTGCCGCGCCTGCTCCAGCCAACCGTCCAATTGCGCGTCACGCAGCCGGGACGTGTTTTGCCCCAGGCGCTCCGCGGTCGGGATGCTGAACGTGGCGTACTTGATGTAGAGCACGTCGGGCGTATTGGTGTGCCACACGCCGTGGCTCAGATCGTAGTCGCCCGCGTAGCGCCGGGTCGTGTTCTGCGCGGCCGGCAGCAGCTCGATGTTCACCCGGATGCCGACGGCCTTGACCTGGGCTTGGATCAGGTCGTAGATGGGCGCGATGGTCGCGGTCTGCGACACCGGCCACGACACCGCGAGCTCCTTGCCGTCCTTGGTGCGGTAGCCGTCGGCGTTACGCGCGGTCCAGCCCGCCTGGTCCAGCAGATCGTTGGCCTTCTTGGCATCGAATCCGGGCAGCTGCACGTTCTTGTCGTAGTACTTCGTGACGCGGTCCACGAAACTGGTCGCCTGGACCCGCTCGCCAAACCCGACCGTCTGCACCACGACCGGGATGTTGACCGCGGCCACAAACGCCTGGCGCACCTTGATGTCGTTGAACGGGGCCCGCTCGGTGTTGAACTCGATGGTGTAGGGTAGGCCGATCCGGTTCACGTTGGAGTAGACCAGGTTTTTGTCGGCCTTGACCGCGGCCGCGTTCTGCGCGGGCACGTAGCCGGTCGCTTGATACTGTCCACTCGCGAGCGAGTTGTAGCGCACCGCGTCCTGCCCGACCCACGACACGTTGATGCCGTCCAGGAATGCCTCACCCTTGAAGCCGAGCAGCGGCGGGGCCCAGTCGTAGCCCTTGCGCTTCGCGAACGTCGCGCCCTGCGTCTTGGTGTAGCTGGTGAGCACGAACGGGCCCGAGCCGACCGGCTTCTCGCACAGCTGCGCCGGCGTGCTCCCCTTGATGGCCTTGGGCGAGAGCAGCCCCAGCCATCCCTGCGCGAGGACGTCAAGCAACGGCGTGTAGGGCGTTTTGAGGTGCACTTCGAGGGTGTACTCGTCGAGGATCACGCTGCGCTCATACGGGGCGATGTAGGGGCCCGCAAGCGGCGAGCGGGTCGCCGGGTCGAGCATGTGCTCGAAGTTGGCCACGACCGCGGCCGCGTTGAACGGCTCCCCGTCGCTGAACGTCACGCCCTTGCGCAGCTTGAACGTGTACGTCTTCTGGTCGGCCGAGACCTGCCACGACTCGGCCAGCCACGGGGCGGGGTTGCCCTTCTGGTCGAGGTAGGTCAGGTTGTCGAACAGGATCCGCCCGAAGATCTGCTCCACATCGGACGAGATCGCGTGCGGGTCGAGGCACAGCGGGTCGGCCGACATGGACAGGTTCAGCGTGCCCCCGTTGACCGGTGTCCCCTCGCCGTTGAGGATGTTGCCGGCGTAGCTCGCTTCGGCGTCGGCGGTGGTCGGGTTTGGCGCGACGGCGTTGCCGCAGGCGCCGGCGAACAGGAGGATGGTGATCGCGGTGGCAACTGACTTCACGGGCGAATGCTTCACGCCGACCAGTGAGCAGTGCGCGACCAGCGCAAGTCCAGAGAAACGTGACCCAGATCACCCAGTTAATCTCTATGTCCCATAGAATTTATAGGAATTAGCTGTTCGAACGATATTGGCCGCCCCGGCCGCCTGACACGATCACGAAATGCACGTCATCAAGTCCGACGCCGAGGCGATCGAGATCGCGGCCCGGCTCGCCGAGTCGTTTGCCCCCGGAGCGTCCGAACGCGACGCCCAGCGCAAGCTACCCGACGCCGAACTGGACCAGCTGTCGGCCAGCGGGCTGCTGGCCATCACCGTGCCCGCCGCGCACGGTGGCGCCGACGCCACGGCCGTCACCGTCGCCGAGGTCTTCCGCCTGCTCGCCGCCGCCGATCCCAACATCGCGCAGATCCCGCAGAGCCACTTCGCCTACGTCAACGTCCTGCGGCACAACGGCTCCGAGGAGCAGCGCGCGTTCTTCTTCGGCGAGGTGCTGTCGGGCAAACGCTTCGGCAACGCGCAGTCGGAGGCCGGCACCAAGCACGTCCAGGACTACCGCACCCAACTGTCCAAGACGGACAGTGGCGGCTTCACCCTCAACGGGGTCAAGCACTACAGCACGGGCGCGCTGTTCGCCGACTGGATACCCGTGCTGGCGCGCTTCGAGGAGAAGATCTGGGTGGCATATGTCCCACGGCACGCGCCCGGTGTCACCGTCATCGACGACTGGGCGGGCATGGGTCAGCGGATCACCGCGAGCGGCACGGTCGAGCTGACCGACGTTCGCGTGCCCGCCGACCGGGTCGTGCCGCACCACCTGACGTTCGACCGGCCGCAGCTATATGGCGCGTTCGCGCAACTGCTGCACGCCGCGATCGACGTCGGGATCGCCGACGGGGCGTTCGCCTCGTCGATCGAATTCGTGCGCACCAAGGCCCGGCCGTGGTTTGAGGCCGGGGTTTCCTGCGCGAACGAGGATCCGCTGACCATCCAGCGGGTCGGGGAGCTCGCCGTCTCGTTGCGGGCGGCCCGGTCACAACTGCGCACCGCCGCCGAGGCCATCGACTCCGGGCTCATCCCCGAGGCTTCGATCGCGGTCGCGACCGCCAAGGTGCTCGCGGACAGGGCCGCGATCGAGGTGACCAACGCGTTGTTCGAACTCGGGGGCACCAGGTCCAGTTTGGACGGGCTCAACCTGCACCGCCACTGGCGCAACGCGCGCACGCACACCCTGCACGACCCGGTCCGGTGGAAGGTGCAGCACATCGGACGCCACGCGCTCAATGGCACCCCACCGCCCAATCACGGCCTGCTTTAGGAGTTAGCACCGATGTCTTTGACGTTCCACTGGTTCCTTCCCACGTACGGCGACAGCCGGCACATCGTCGGCGGCGGGCACGGCCTGCCGGCCGGGGTGGCCGGCGGCGCACGCCCGGCGAGCCTGGCCTACCTGGGCCAGATCGCGCGCAGCGCCGAACAGCTGGGCTTCGCCGGCGCGCTCACCCCGACCGGCGCGTGGTGCGAGGACGCGTGGCTGACCACGGCCATGCTCAGCGAGGTGACCGAACGGCTCAAGTTCCTCGTGGCGTTCCGGCCCGGTCTGCTGTCGCCGACGCTGGCCGCGCAGATGGCCGCGACGTATCAGCGCCATTCGAACGGGCGGCTCCTGCTCAATGTCGTGATTGGAGGCGAGGCGCACGAGCAGCGGGCATACGGCGACTTCCTGGACAAGGACTCGCGTTACGCGCGTGGCGACGAGTTCCTCCACATCGTCCGGTCGCTGTGGGACGGTAAGCCGGTAACCTTCAGCGGCGAGCACCTCCAGGTGGAGGAGGCGACGATCCCGCGCGCGCCGCAACCGGTACCCCCCATATATTTTGGAGGCTCTTCAAAGGCAGCGGGGCCGGTGGCCGCCAAGCACGCCGATGTCTATCTCACCTGGGGCGAACCGCCCGACCAGGTGGCGCGCAAGCTCGACTGGATCAGGTCGATCGGCGATCGCCCGCTGCGCTTCGGGATCCGGCTGCACGTGATCGCGCGGGACACGGCCGAGGAGGCGTGGGCGCAGGCGGGCAAGCTGCTCGCGGGGATCAGCGACGAGACCATCGCGACCGTCCAAGCCGGACTCGCGCGCAGCGAGTCGGAAGGCCAGAAACGGATGCTGGCGCTGCACGGCGGCAAGCGGGACAACCTGCAGATCGCGCCGAACCTGTGGGCCGGAGTCGGTCTGGTGCGCGGCGGCGCGGGCACCGCCCTGGTCGGCAGTCACACCGAGATCGCCGATCGGATCGAGGAGTACGCACGGCTGGGCATCACCGAGTTCATCCTTTCCGGACACCCGCATCTGGAGGAGGCATACTGGTTCGGCGAGGGCGTGCTGCCCATCCTCCGGTCGCGCGGGCTGTGGGAGCATCCTTTGGGCGACACGAGTTCGGAGCCGGCCGCGATCCCCTTCGCCGCGTCTTCCTCACCGGGCCGATGAAAGTCTCGGAGCTACAGGAGCGCGCCGCCGCACTCCCGCCCGGCATCGAGGAGGGCGCGGCCGAGCGGGAGCGGTTGCGGGAGTTGCCGCATGCCCAGATCCGCGAGATCGCGGACGCACAATTGCTCGCGTTCCGTATCCCGGCCGAGTTTGGTGGCGCGGATGCCTCGGTGCGCGACGTGGGTCATCGCGGCCGAGTCGGCGTTGCGGGCGGGCGAACTCGTCTTCGACGTGGGCGGCGGCTCGGCCACCGCGCGGCAGCACAACCTGGACCGGCACTGGCGCAACGCGCACGGTCGCCAACCACAACCCGCGCCGCTGGAAGGCCGCCGTCGTGGGCGCCTACCGGCTCACCGGCGCCGAACCACCCACGACAGGCCTGTTCTAGGAGCGGGAGTAATAGTGACACGTCAAATGAGCATCGGCATGAACATCCTCGGCCACGGCGGCCACAGCGCGGCGTGGCGCTATGGCGAGGTCGACCCGCGGGCCTATCTGGACATCGACTACTACACCCACATCGGGCGCATCTCGGAGCGCGGCACGCTCGACGCCATCTTCCTGGCGGACGGGCCGGCTCTCGTGGGCAACGCCGCGTCCGCGCCGTCGGGCCGGCTCGAGCCGACCCTCATCCTGACCGCGATCGCCCTCGCCACAAGGCATATCGGCGTCATCGCGACCGCGTCGTCGTCCTACAATTCGCCCTACAACCTCGCCCGGCGGCTGCTGTCTTTGGACCACATCTCGGGCGGCCGCGCGGCATGGAACGTGGTCACGACCGCGGGCGACGCGGCAGCGCAAAACTTCGGCCTGCCCGGCGCGCCCATCCACGACGACCGCTACGGTCGCGCCGAGGAGTTCGTGGACGTCGCTATCAAGCTTTGGGACAGCTGGGAGGACGACGCCATCGTCGGCGACCGTTCAAGCGGGGTGTTCGCCGACGCCTCGAAGGTCCACACCATCGACCACGTGGGCAAGCACTTCGCCGTGCGCGGCCCGATGAACATCCCGCGCTCGCCGCAAGGCCGCCCGGTCATCGTCCAAGCCGGATCGTCGGCGCAGGGCAAGGCGCTGGGCGCCCGCTACGCCGACGCCATCTTCACCGCACAGACCACATTGGAGGATGGGCAGGCGTTCTACGCCGAGATGAAGGGCCTGGCCGCCTCGTTCGGGCGCGACCCGGACCAGCTGAAAATCATGCCCGGCCTGTCCACGGTCATCGGCAGCACCGAGGCCGAGGCGCTGCGGCGGCAGGCGGAGCTCGACGACATTCAGGGCTGGCAGGCTCAGCTTTCCCAGATGGCGCAACGGCTTCAGCTCGACGTCAAGGACCTCAGGCTCGACGAGGAATTGCCGTGGGACCTGATCGGCGACGTGCGCCAGATCGAGAACGGTTCGCACGGCTTCTTCGAGGCCCAGGTCAACCTCGCCCGCCGGGAAGGCCTGACCGTCCGCCAACTCGCCGGCCGCATCCGCTCCGGCCACCGCCTCGTCGCCGGCTCCCCCGAACAGATCGCCGACACACTGGAAGAGTGGTTTCTCAAAGGCGCCGGCGACGGGTTCAACATCATGCCCGACATGTTCCCGTCCGGCGCCGAAATCTTCGTCGATCACGTCGTCCCCGAACTCCGCCGGCGTGGCCTCTTCCGCACGGAATACACCGGCACCACCCTGCGCGACCACCTCGGCCTGACCCGCCCCACCAACGTATTCGCGAGCTAGCCTCCATATCGGACCCACGTGCAAGATCCGCGCCACTTCACGGATATGGCTGGCCCAAACGCTTTCGGGCACCCATTTCCCGAAAAGGGCGCGGATCTTGACGCGCAGACGGGCCGGCGCTCACGGGCGAGATCAAGCACCTGCTGATGGCGGTCGGCCGATCCGGGTGAGCCTGCGACCGGTTGACCGGCTTCCCTTTACCGTGCCCTCCCGTTTGCCCACTTGACACACCGCGATCCAGGCCGCAGGCTATGCCCACCCAGCAATACGAACCATTTGCGAACGTGGAGCGTTAATGACCATCGGGATCGTGATGCACACGAGCCACCGCGCGGTCTTCGAGGAGGCCGCGCGGACGCTGACCGGCGTGCCCATCGAATGGGTGGCCTACGAGCACGAGGACGATGTGCGCTCGCTGGTGTCCTCGATCCGGTGCGACGGCCTGCTGATGGGCCCCGTGCCGTATGCGAAATGCCGCGACATCATCCCGCCCGGCCTGCCCGTGACCGTCACCCGCTCCGCCGCGCTCGACCTGTCGCTCGCGTTCTTCAAGGCACTGCGCAACGGCTGGCGGCCGGCACCGGTCAGCGTCGACACGTTCGACGCCGAGACGGTCGACGAGGTGGCCCGCGCGCTGGGGCTCGACCGCGACGCCATCTCGTGCCTGCCCTACGACCCGGATCAGAGCGTCGCCGACATCGTGGAGTTCCACCACCAGACAAAAGGCGACTACGTGATCAGCCTGCGTACCGCGGTCACCGCCAAACTGGAGGGCGTCAAGCCCGTGCTCGGTGCGCTGCCCGGCCCGGTCACGATCCGCGCCCAGCTCAACGAGCTGGCCCTGCGCGTGCAGTCCAAGCAGGCCAGCGCGCTGCGCTTCGCCGCGGGCGTGTTCCTCGTCCAGGAAAACCCCGATCCCGACCGGGTCCGGGTCGGGCTGATGAACCTGTTGCTCAACACGCCCGAGTTCGCCGACGCGTGGATCGAAAACCGGGGCCGCCGCGGCGTGGTCGTCTTCGCCCACCAGGCCCTGTTCGAGCAGGCCACCGACAGCTGGGTGACGCTGCCCGCGCTCGGCCAGGCGCAGGAGAGCCTGGGCGTGCGGGTCGCGGCCGGCTTCGGCGTCGGCGCCTCCGCCCGCATCTGCCTGCAGCTCGCGGAGCGGGCGGCGGCGCGGGCCGAGCACGAGGACACGCCCAGCGCCTACCTCATCGAGGACAGCGGGGTCATTCTCGGCCCGATGTCGCCGTCAACCAACCCGATCGCCTACACCTTCCGGGAGCACGGGGCGCACATCGAGGCCATCGCCGCCCGCGTGGGGCTCAGCGCGGCCACCGTCTCGCGCCTCGCCGCGATCGAGCGCAACCTGCGGGGCCGCCCGATCTCCCCCGGCGACCTGGCCAACGTCCTGGGCATCACCGATCCGAGCGGGCGGCGGCTGATCCGCAAGCTCGCCGAATCGGGCCTCGCCGTCCGGGAGGGAAGCGCACAACCCCATCGCAAGGGCCGCCCGTCCCGCCTGTACATCCTGCGGATCACCAATGAAGCATGATTTGGTACTGAAAGGCGGCACCGTCGTCCATATCGGACAGTCCGATGTGGGGGTCACCCGCGGGCGCGTCACGGCCGTGGGCAGCGGGCTCGAGGGACGCCAAACCATAGACGTGCAAGGCAAACTGGTCACGCCCGGGCTGATCGACATGCACACGCACGTGTTTGACAAGGCCACCTACTGGGGCATCGACCCCGACGCCATCGCCTGGTACACAGGCGTCACGACGTGGGTCGACGCCGGATCGGCCGGCGCGTACACGTTCGAGAGCATGCCGCCGCGCGTGCCGGCGTTCCTCAACATTTCCGCCATCGGCCTGACCGCGCCCGTGGGCGAGTCCCGCGATCTGTCCAATTGCGACGTCGACCTCGCGGTCGCGACCGCGCTGGCCCACCCGGGCCGGATCGTGGGCATCAAGGTGCGCATGGACCGGCACAACGTCAACGGGCTCGAGCCACTGCGCCGGGCGATCGCCGCGGGCGAGGCGTGCGGCCTGCCCGTGATGGTCCACATCGGAGTGGCACCGCCCACCCTGGCCGAAATCGTGCCGTTGCTGCGGCCGGGCGACATCATCACGCATTGCGCCAGTGGGCTTACGGCCGATCCGGGTGAGCTCAAAGAGGCGTACCAGAAAAATGTCATTTTCGATCTGGGGCACGGCGCCGGCGGCTTCGCCTTCGAAGTGCTGGAGGCGCAGCTCGAGGCGGGCATGCCGCCGCACACAGTCTCCAGCGATCTGCACGCGCGCTGCCTCTACGGCCCGGTGTTCGACCTGCCCACCACGATGGCCAAGATGCTGGCCGTCGGCATGGGCCTGGAGCAGGTCGTGGACGCCACGACGATCCGCCCGGCCGAGGTGCTCGGGCTGGACCGCGGGACGCTCGCGGTCGGCGCGCCCGCCGACATCGCCGTGTTCACGGTGCAGGAGGGGCGGTTCGAACTGTCCGATGTGCACGGTCGGATCCGCGTCTCGCCCATGCGCCTGCGCAACGACATCACCCTTGTGGACGGCCGGCCGCTGCCGCCGCGGCTGCCTTCGCCGCCGCCGCACTGGATCCCGCTCACCGCGCAGCAGCGCGCCGCGCTCGCCGAACGGCAGCAGGCGATCCGGGAACTCCTGACGACCCCGCTGGTCGGCCCGGAGGGGCTCGACGAACAGTTTCCCCGCACCGGAGGTTAATCAAGTGCCGAAGAAAATAGTCATCGCCGCGGACGCCGCCCCGGCGGGCGGCCCCTATTCGCACGCGGTCATCGCGGGCGACCACGTATATCTGGCCGGCGCGTGCCCGGTGCTCCCCGATGGGACCTGGGTGCGCGGATCATTCGGTGAGCAGGCAAGGGCCGCGTTCACCAATCTGCAAAAGGTCGCGCAAGCGGCCGGGGCGTCGCTCAAGGACGCGGTCAAAGTCGGCGTTTACCTACGCGATTTTGGCGATTTCCCCGAGATGAACTCCGTATATGTAGAGTTCTTCGGCTCCGAGAACCTCCCGGTCCGCACGACGATCCCGGTGGCGCTCGACGGTTTCGACATCGAGATTGACGCGATCCTCTACATAGGAGAGTGACGTGAAGAAAGTATTACCCGCGTTAGCCCTGGCCCTCCTGATCGGCGCTTGCGCCCCCTCCACCGCCCAGCCGACCGACACTGGCGACGAGAAGACGGGCACCCTGCGCGTGTGGCTGTTCGACGAGGCCAACCGCGCCGCCAAGGAGGCCGTGGTCAACGAGGCGGTCAAGGAGTTCGAGGCGGCCAACTCCGGCGTCAAAGTCGACGTGTCCTACCTGGCCACCGACACGCGCGCCGAAAAATACAAGGGCGCGCTCAACGACCCGTCCAGCGCACCCGACGTGACCGAGATCGGCAACACCGACCTGGCGAGTTTCGTGGCCTCCAGCGGCCTGGCCGAGGTGCCCGCCGCCACCGAGGTCTCGGCGGACCTGCAGGAGACCGTCAAGGTGGACGGCAAGTCCTACGGCATGCCGTGGTGGATCGGCGTGCGCGCGCTTTACTACCGCACCGATCTGGGCATCAAGCCGCCCACGACCTACGCGGAGCTGGTCGCCACGGCACGCGAAGTCCGTACCAAAAACAAAGACATGGTGGGAATCTCGGTCGGCGGCCGATATGTCTTCGGCGCCATGCCGTTCATCTGGGACGCGGGCGGCGACATCGCCACCAAGTCCGGCTCCACCTACAAGGCCGCGCTCGACACGGCACAGGCCAAGGCGGGCATCAAGGCCTACACCGACCTGTTCGCCGACGACATCTGCCCGGCGCAGACGTGCGTCGACCTCACCGGCGGCGGCACGGTCGAGGCGTTCGCGGCCGGCCGCGCGGGCATGGCCATCCTCGGCAACTTCAACAAGTCGGCGGTCGAGGCCGGTGCGGCCAAAGGGAAGTACGCCGTCGTCCCGCTGCCCGGTGTGAAGGCCGGCTCGATCGCCCCGGCGTTCGCGGGCGGCAACAACCTCGGCATCTTCAAGTCCACCAAGCACAAGACGCTCTCCGTGCAGTTCATGCAGCTGCTGGCGAGCAAGAAGTACGCGCTGAAGCTCTATGACGCCATGGGTTTCCTGCCGGCCAACAAGGCGGCGCGCGACGAGGTCGTGGCCAAGGAGCCGTTCCTGAAGCCTTTCACCGACACCATCTCGGCGGGGACCAAGTTTGTGCCGGTGCACAAGGCCTGGACCTCCATCGACTCGGAGAAGATCCTACCGAACATGCTGCAGAAGGTCATCACGAAGAAGGCGACGGTCGATGAGGCCGCCTCGGAAGCGAACAAGCTAGTCGATGCAGCGCTTACTAAGAACTAAGTTCCTGCCCCTGTGGCTGCTGCTGCCCGCGCTGGCCGTGCTGGTGCCGCTGTTCGCCTATCCGCTGTATCAGCTGGGGTTGCTCTCCCTCTTCGAGTACGGGCAACCCCAGGTCAGCGGCGGTCAGCCGGCTATTTTTGTGGGTACCGGTAACTACGCGGCCCTGTTCGAGGACGACACCTTCTGGGTCGTCCTCGGGCAGACCGTGGTGTTCGCCACCTGCTGCGTGGTCGCGACCCTGGCCGTTGGCGCGGTGCTGGCGGTGCTGCTGACCAGGATCGGGCGCGGGCCGCGCCTGGCTCTCTTCCTGGCCGCGCTCACCGCGTGGGCCGCGCCGGCGATGACCGGCTCGGTGATCTGGATGTTCCTGTTCGACACCGATCTCGGTCTGGTCAACGAGGTGCTGGGTCTGGCGGGCTACAACTGGCTCTACGACAAGACCGTCTCCTTTGGACTCATCGGCGCGGTCATCGTGTGGCACTCGTTCCCGTTCGTGATGATCACGCTGTACGCGGGCATCCAGGCCATCCCGCAGTCGGTGCTGGAGGCGGCGGCGCTGGACGGCGCGACCACCTTCAGCTCGTTTTGGCGGATCACGGTGCCGATGCTGCGCCCGCTGCTGGCCATCGTCGTCATCCAGTCCATCATCTGGGACTTCAAGGTGTTCACCCAGATCTATGTGATGACCGGGGGCGGTGGCATCGCGGGCCAAAACCTGGTACTCAACGTCTACGCCTACCAGAAGGCCTTCGCCTCCTCGCAATACGGCCTCGGCTCGGCCATCGGTGTGGTCATGACCCTCATCCTGCTCGCCATCACCCTGCTCTACCTGCGAGCGCTGCGCCGCACAGGAGAACCGCTATGAAGCGCCTCGCCAACGCGATCGCCGTCGCGGTCGCCGTCGTCACCGTCTTCCCCATCTACTGGATGGTGCTGTCGGCGTTCAAACCGACGGGCGAGATCCTCGCGGCCGACCCACGCCCGTGGACGCTGCACCCGACGCTTGACCACTTCAGGTCGGCGCTCGGCGTGAGCGGCTTCGGCCGATACTTCCTCAACAGCGTCATCGTCGCCACATGCGTCGTGGTCCTGGCGGCCCTGATCGCCTTCCTCGCCGCGGTCGCCCTCACCCGATATCACTTCCGTTGGCGCACAACGATCCTCGTGCTGTTCCTGATCGCGCAGATGGTGCCCGTCGAGGCCCTGTCCATCCCGCTGTTCTTCCAGATCCGCGACCTGGGCCGGACCATACCGGGCGTCGGCCTCAACACGCTCGGCTCGCTCATCCTGGTGCAGTTGGCGTTCAGCCTGCCGTTCGCGATCTGGATGCTGCGCGGCTTCGTGGCGGCCGTACCCGAGGAGATCGAGGAGGCCGCGCGCATCGACGGCGCGAGCCGCTTCACCGTGCTGTGGCGGATCCTGTTCCCGCTCATCGCCCCCGGCCTCGCCGCCACGGGCGTGTTCTCGTTCATCACCGCGTGGAACGACTTCCTCTTCGCGCGTACGTTCATCATCAGCGCGACCGAAAACCAGACGTTGCCCGCGGCGCTGCTCGTGTTCTTCAAACCCGACGAAAACGATTGGGGCGGCATCATGGCGGCCTCCACCCTGATGACCGTGCCGGTGCTCGTGTTCTTCATGCTCGTCCGGCGGCGGCTCGTCTCCGGGCTCGGCGGGGCGGTGAAGGACTGATGCTGCTTCCGCGTCCACATCGGATGGTTTCGCTAGCCGGGGTGCACCAATTCCAAGGCGCCGTGCGCATCGAGCTCGACCCGGCCCTGCCCGGCGAGGGCTATCGGTTGCACGTCCGCCCGGATGGCGTATCCCTGTGGGGCGGCGGCGAGGCGGGCGTGTTCCACGGCCGGCAGACCCTGCGCCAGCTGCTGCCCCCGTCCAACTACCGCACCGCCGGATTCACCGGGCCCTGGACCATCCCGTGCGTGGAGGTCGAGGACGCGCCCCGGTTCGGCTGGCGCGGCTGCATGCTCGACGTCGCACGGCACTTCATGCCCAAGGCCAACGTGCTGCGCTTCATCGACCTGCTGGCCGTGCACAAGCTCAACGTGCTGCACCTGCACCTGACCGACGACCAGGGCTGGCGCATCGAGATCAAGCGCTATCCCCGGCTCACGTCCGTCGGCGCGTGGCGGCGCGAGTCGATGGTCGGCTCGCGCCACCACGAACGGTTCGACGGGCGGCCGCACGGCGGCTTCTACACGCAGGACGACATCCGCGAGATTGTCGCGTACGCGGCGGCGCGCCACATCACCGTCGTGCCCGAGATCGACCTGCCGGGGCACACCCAGGCCGCGATCGCCGCCTACCCGCACCTGGGCTCGGAGGAGGTCGAGGTCTGGACCCGCTGGGGCGTCTCGCCGCACGGGCTCAACGGCTCGCCGGAGTCCATCGCGTTCTTCCGCGACGTGTTCGACGAGGTGCTCGAGCTGTTCCCGAGCCGGTACATCTGCTTCGGCGGGGACGAGAGCACACAAAACCAGACCTACGCCCATTCCATGAGGTCCTATTTGGAGGTACGCGGCCGGAAGCCGTTCGCGTGGGACGAAGTCCTCGAGGCGGGACTCGAGCCCGGCCTCACCATCGCCGCGTGGCGCGGCCCGGACAAGACCACGGCCGCGCTTTCCGCCGGGCACGAGGTGGTGGCATGCCCCGACATGTCGTGCTATCTCGACTATCGCCAGTCGGAGCACCCCGGCGAGCCGATCCCGGTCGGGACCCTGCTCACGCTCGAAGACGTGTGGCGCTTCGACCCTCCGGACGGTGTACTTGGCGCGCAGGCCAACGTTTGGACCGAATACATGGACTCGCCGCGTGGCGTGGACTACGCCGTCTTCCCCCGCCTGTGCGCGTTTGCCGAAGTCGTCTGGTCCGGGCGGTCGAGTGATTACCCTGATTTCGAGCGGCGCCTGGCCCAGCACCTGCCCCGCCTCGACGCCCTCGGCGTCGAATACCGCCCGCTCGACGGCCCGCTGCCCTGGCAGACCCGGCCCGACGCACCCGGCTGGCCCCGCTGACGCGCTGGTTTTACCCGTGTGCGGGTCGAGAATGATCGCATCGAGCGTGGTGTTGCGATGTGATCTGGGCGGTGCCGAAGGCCGTCTCAAGGGTTACCGCGATGGGAATGTCCGACGAGACGGTGGCGGTCGGCGAAGGGCTCGATCCCGCCGAGGCCTGTGGTGGCTCACACTACGCGGTGTTGTAGTAGTCCTCCGCGTAGCGCACGATCTTTGGCTCGTCGTCGCGCTCCTTGGGCGCGCGGTGGCGGCCCTTCCTGGGCTTGCCATACCACATCGCAAACGAGGCGAGCGCGAAGCCGAACCCCACGACCAGGTAGATCCAGCCGAACGAGCGCTTGGGTGCGGCCTGCGCGTCGATGGACGCCGGGACGAAGTCGAAGTCGTCGAGCGGGGGCCAAGGCGTGGAGCTCTCGTCGACGAAGTCCAGCGACGGGACCGGGGTCGGGCTCGGCGGCGTCTTGGACGGGGACGGGCTGGGGGCGATGGCCTCGACGGCGAAGGTCGCGCCGCTCGCCGACGCCGACTTCACCTTCATGATTATCTTGTTGGCCGCGTCGGTGATGGTGCTGCCGGCCGGGGTCGGGTTGACAAGATAAGCGTTTTTGTAGTCGCCGTTGGTCACGGCGTAGACGCGCACGCTCGGGCTCGTGATGGCACTGTCCACACCCGACGCTGACGCCCGTAACTCGATGACGTAGCTGAGGCCTGCGCTCGCCTTGTATTCCACCGCGCGTGGGCCGGTGCCCGCCGCGTAGAGCGGCTTGAGGGTGAACGTGCCCGGTTTGGTGACCAGCTGGCGCTCAATCCACTTGGAGTGCAACAGCTCCACGGACGAGTAGCCGCGGCCCGAGCCGCCCGAGCCCATCGGTGTGTTGCCGCTCTGGCCATTGGACTTGCACGCGGCCATCGAACCGCCCGTGCAGTCCTTTTTGGACTGATGTGGGTAGCCCTGGTTGTGGCCGATCTCGTGGACGACGGCGGAAAGCGATGGCCTTGGCGGATACCACGTAATCTTGCCGGGCATCTGGCCGAGCCCGGCCCAGGGGCAGACGCCGATGTCGAAGACGACGGCCAGCGCGTCCCATCCGACCCCGGCGGTGGACATGAAGTCTTCGGCCGTGGCCCTGGCCGCGTCGGCGTTGCAGCGTGTCTTGTCGCCGTTGCGCAGCGCGTCGTTGGGCGGGGCCTGGAAGATCCCCGCGCCCGCCCGGGTGTAGGCCAGTTGACCCCGCGTGACCGCGGCGAGCCAGGTCACGAGCGAGTTGCCGGCACCGAAGAACACGTTGGTGACGTGCGCCGGGTCGGCCAGCTGCGCCCGCTCGGTGTCGGTGTCTCCATTTTGGATCATCACGACGGCGAGCCGTTTGGTGACGGCGGCTTCGGCCGCGTCGCTCGGCCAGACCACGGCGACGGCGAAGACGGCGATCAGCGCAGCAAGGAGGGGGCGCACAGCGGTGAAACTACCGCAATGCGCCCCCAAACGCATTAGTCAGTTGCGTAAGCGAGCTCTCGCTCTGGGTCCTGCTGCTCCGACTCCACTTGCGGCGCAACGGGTTTGATGACCGTCGCGGCGAGCACGATCGCGAACAGCACGAGCACCGCACCGATCCCGAACGCGAGGGTGAACCCACTGGTCAAGGCCTGACGCTGGGTCACGCCCTCGGCGATGAGGGTGCCCGTGCGCTCGGTGGACAGGGTCGCCAGCACGGCCAGGCCCAGCGCGCCGCCGACCTGTGCCGTCGTGTTGACCAGGCCCGATGCCAGCCCGGCGTCCTGCTCGGTCGCTCCGGACATCGCCAGGCCCATCAGGGTGGGGAAGGACACGCCCATCCCGACGCCGATCAGCATGATCGACGGGAAGATGTCGGTCAGATACTTCCCGTCGACCGGCACCCGGCTGAACAGGACCAGTCCAATCAGGACCAGCGTCAGGCCGGACAGCAGCACCGGCCGGGCGCCGAACCGCTCGATCAGGCGAGCCGACAGCCCGACCGACAGGCCCCCGATGGCGATGGCGACAGGCAGGAACGCCAGCCCGATCTGCAGCGCGTCGTATCCGAGCACGTACTGCATGTACAGCGTGCCCAGGAAGAACATGCCGAACATGCCGGCGATCATCAGGATCTGGACGACGTTGGCCCCGGACACGTTGCGTGACCGGAAAATCCGCAGTGGCAGCAGCGGGTTGGCCGCCTTGACCTGCCGCACCAGGAAGCCCACGAGCAGGGCCACGGACACGGCGCCCAGGCCGAGCGTGTGCGCCGAGACCCAGCCGTATTGCTCGGCCTTGACGATCGTGTAGACGCCCAGCATGAGCGCGCCTGTCACGAGCACCGCGCCGAGCACATCCGCGCCCGCGCGCAGCCCCACCCCGCGGTCGTTGTCGAGCAGCCGGACCGCGAACACGAGCGCGGCGATGCCGATCGGCAGGTTCACCAGGAAGATCCAGTTCCAGCTGAGCGCCTGGGTCAGCAGACCCCCCGCGAGCAGGCCGATCGACGCTCCGGCGGCGGCGACGAAGCTGAACACCCCGATCGCGCGGGCCTGCTCGGCCGGCTTCGGGAACATAGTCACGATCATGCCGAGGATCACCGCGGTCGACATCGCCCCGCCGACCCCTTGCAGGAACCGAGCGAAGATGAGCATCTCGGGTGACCCGGCTGCGCCGCACAGCAACGAGGCCAGGGTGAAGGTCGTCAGGCCGATGAGGAAAATGCGCTTGCGCCCGATGAGATCACCGAGCCGGCCCGCCAGGAGCAGCAGGCCGCCGAAGGCGATCAGATAGGCGTTGATCACCCACGCCAGCCCGGCCTGGGTGAACCCGAGGTCTTCCTGGATGGCGGGGAGCGCGACGTTCACGATGGTCTGGTCCAGGACGATCATCAACATCCCGGCGCACAGAACGATGAGTGCGATCCAGCGTTTGTCTCTCACAAACGCGACCGTACCAGATTGTTTTTTACGGGACTATTTCTTATCGAACGAGTTGAGGTGCCTTCGCGGCGCGCTTCCGCGGCGGTTTGTCGCACTGCGCGGGCGTGGACAGGCGCCCCTCGGCGAGCTTGGTCAGCGCGCCCAGGAACACCTCGCGCTCGCCAACGGCCAGCCCAGACAGCACATCCTCATAGATGTCCTCCACTATCTGGGTGGCCTTGGCGACCATCTCGCGGCCCTCGTCGGTGACCGCGATAATTCGCGCGCGTCGATCCTTTGCGGACAGCCGGCGCTCCGCGAGGCCCGCCTTCTCTAGTGTGTCGATCGTCACGACCATGGTGGTCTTGTCGAGCTTTGTCGCCACCGCGAGCTCGCTCTGCGTCAGCTCGCAGCTCACGGCGCGGCCCAGCACACAGCTCTCGCGCGGCGTGATGCCGAGCGCGGCGAGCCGGGCGGCAAGCTCCGTCTCGAGCACGTGGCTCGCGACGTGCAACAGCATCATCAGGTCGGTCACGTCACCAGCGTAACAAAACTGTTCTCGAACGAAACTATTTGCTCGCTGCACTATCGGACCCCGCCGGGCGGAGCGCCACCACCGCGCGAAGCGCCCCGGCCGGACGGAGCTATACCGCCGAGCGGAGCTCCGCCACGCAGCACTTGACGCTGCCCCCGCCCTTCTTCAGCTCCGACAGGTCGATGAACACTGGGTTGTAGCCGGCCAGCTTGCTCGCCAGCGCGGTGGCTTCGGCGTTGAGGAAGACGTTCTCGCCGTCGCACACCAGGTTGAGCCCGAAGGCGACCGCGTCGGCCTCGTCGGCGATCACCGCGTCGGGGAACAGCCGGCGCAGCACGCGCTGCGAGGCCTCCGAGAAGGCGTCCGGGAAGTAAACGATGTTGTCCTCGCCCAGCGCGGCAAGAGCCGTGTCCAGGTGGTAGAAGCGCGGGTCGACCAGGTGCAGCGAGATGACCGGCCGGGCCAGGGCCTCCTGCGCCTCGGCGTGCGCGGCGGGGGCGGTGCGGAAGCCGTGCCCGCCGAGGATCACCCCGCCGGCGTAGGCGAAGTCGCCCTCGCCCTCGTTGATCTCCGTGGGCTCGACGAATGTCCAACCCAGACACTCGTAGAACTCCCGGTGCAACGCGGCCTCGGCGGCTCGCTGCGGGTAGCGGAAGCGCGCGCCGAACGCCACGCCGTCCATCGTGAGCGCGCCGTTGGCGGCGTAGACCATGTCGGGCAGGCCCGGCTGCGGGTCGAGCGCGTGCACCGTGTGCCCTGCCGCGGTCAGCGCCTCGCGCAGGGTGGTCCACTGCTTGACGGCGAGCTCGACATCAACCGGGGTGTGTGGGTCCATCCAGGGGTTGATGGTGTATTCGACGGCGAAGTGCTCTGGCGGGCACACGAGATAGCTGCGTTGCGTCACGATCCAAAACGTATGGGTTACCGCCCTTGCCGCGCATGACGTGTCATTGCGTCTGACCTGCGATTCGTTGTGTCTTCAGGGGTTTGACGGTCGATCCGTTGCGTGCGCGCCCAGGGCCTCGGCCAACCGGGTCGTGATCTCGATCATCGCGTCGGGTGTGCCGCGCTCCACTCCGTACACAAAATCGGGGAAGTTCAAAGGCTCTTGCACGGCCCAGATCTGCTCATGCCGGTCCGGCGGCAGGATCTTGGCGGGGTCACCGACCGCGACCCACCCGATCGGCACGGTCGTGCCGGGCGCGAGTCTCGTCCGCAGGTGGACGATCGCGTGCACCCGGACCTCGGCGCCCCGCCCGAGGTGCGCGCCGTGAAACACGGCCGCCCCGGTCGCGATGAACACCTGATCCTCGAGCGTCGCGCCCGTGACATGGGCGTTGGGGCCGATCAGGCAGTGGTCGCCGATCGTGCACAGGTGCCTGCCGCTCGCCCGGACCACCGCGTTTTCCATCACTATGGTGCTCGCGCCGATGCTGATCGACCCGCCGGCCTCGCCGATGATCCGGGCGCCGTGCATCACCCGGGCCCGCGGTCCAATCACGACATCCCCGCACACGGTGGCGTCGGGCGCGACCCATGCGGTGGGGTCGACCTGCGGGGTCTTGCCGGCGTGTTTGATGAACATGCTGTGCTACTCCTCCAATCCGGCCTGGGCTGCCCGGCGCGTGGCGGCGGTGAGCGCCCGCTGCGCCTCCTTGTGCGCCTTGCGCAGCTCCTGCAGCCGGTTGCGTGCCTCGACGCGCTGCTGCTCCAGCTCGTCGAGCTCGGCCTCGATGCCCGCCAGCAGCTCGGCCGCCTCCGACTCGGCCTCCTCTGCCTGCTCGAGCCCGGAGCGGGCGTCCTCTAGCACCTTGCGGGCCTGGGCCTGCTCCCGCTCCTTCTCCTTGCTCTTCGTCGGTGGGGTGGGCTCGGCGTCGGACAGCGGCAGCTCGCCGAACCCGGCGTAGGACACGGTTTTGGTCAGGCGGCCCGCGCGCACCTGCTCGGCGATGTCCTCGTCGGCCAGCGCTGCGGTCAGCGTGCCCTCGACGTCGCTGAGCGGCAGCTTCGACGCGCTCAGGCCCGACTCCTCCTGCGCCTGCTGGACCAGCGACCGGATCACCGCCCGGCGCTGGCCCGCCAGCTTGCGCAGGTCGTCTCCCTTGAGCGAGCGCTGCGCCTCGCGCAGCAGGTCGGCCAGCTCGAGCAGGTCCTGCACGGCCTGGGGGCGCTTGAGCGCCAACAGGTTCACCACCCACGCCCCGACGGTCGGCTTGCGCAACTTTGCGATCTGCTTGGCCAGCAGCTCGTCGCCCCGGGCCTTGGCCTCGTCGGCCGCCTCGTCGCGAGCCGCAATGAACCCTTGCGGATCCATCGAATAAAGCTCGTCGCCTATCTGCTCCAGCGCGTTAGCCACATGCTCATGATGCCCTAACGTCAGTGTAGCCGGAGCGCCGCTCGGCGAGCCGCCCCGATTCGTTGACGCGCAGCAGGATCAGGCCCGTCTGGTGTAGCACCGCACCCGTCTGGCGATGCGTGCCGCGCCAGGTCGCTCTCGCCGCCACGGCGCCTCCCGCGCGAGCTGGCGCTCATTCGACCTCCGGGAACTCGGCTCGCACGCCGAGCAGGCGCACCGGCCGGCGCTCGGTGAACCAGTCGAGCGCGGTGAGCGCCGCCGCCTCGATGGTGTGTGGGTCGGCCGTCGGCTCCTCGAGCGCCTCGCCGTGGGTCTTGGTGATGAACGGGGCATAGCGGATCTTGATCACGACCCGCACGGCCGGGCGCTGCTCCACCCGCACGTCCTCGGACACCTGTGCGGACAGCCGCACGACCGTGGCGCGGACCTCGTCCCAGTCGGTGAGGTTTTGCTGGAACGTGACCTCCCGGCTGCGCGAGCGGGCGATCCACGGCGAATCGGTGACCTCGGCCGAGCCCCGGCCGCGGGCGAGCAGCACCATGAACGGGCCCGTGGTCGGGCCGAGCTCCGCGGCCACCAACTTCGGATCGGCGGCGGCCAGCTCCCGTACCGTATGAAATCCAAGGTTGGCAAGCTTTTTAGAGGTCTTGCCCCCGATGCCCCAAAGCGCCTCGGTCGGCCGATCACCCAGCAACGGATACCAGCTGTCGTTGGTGATGCGGAAAACCCCCGCCGGCTTGCCGAAGCCGGTGGCGATCTTGGCTTGGAGCTTGTTTTGTCCAATGCCGACGGTGCACTCGAGCGCCGTGCGCTCCCTGACCCGGCGCTGGATCTCGCGCGCGACCGCCTCCGGGTCATCGGTGTCGATGCCCATGAACGCCTCGTCCCAGCCGAGCACCTCGACCACCGAGCCCTCGATGGAGCGCAGGACCGCCATGACCCGCTCGGAGATCTCCTCGTAGATGTCCTTGTCGACGGGCAGGAAGACGGCGTCCGGGGCGCGCTTTTGCGCGGTGCGCAGCGGCAGCCCGGAGTGCACGCCGAGCTCGCGCGCCTCATATGACGCGGTGCTGACCACGCCGCGCTTGGTGGGGTCGCCGTCGCCGCCCACGACCACCGGCTGGCCCTTGAGCTCGGGATGGCGCAGCACCTCAACGGCGGCGAGGAACTGGTCGAGATCGATGTGCAGAACCCAGGCGGTCACACCCCATTGTCTCCTGATTCTGGCTGCGCAGGGTCGTCCTGCTCGGGCTTGCGGTCGAGTTCGGCCGAGATTTGCTCGGTGAGCGCACGCAGCGCGGCCGGGTCGAGGTCGCGGACCCGGGTCGCCGAGACCTCGGCGGTGTTGCCGTTGCGGGTGATCTTGATGGTGACCGAACCTTTGCGGCCCTTGAGCCAGACGACGATCGCGCCGACCAGCACGCTGACCGCGCCGCCCGAGCCCAGCGCGACGTCGAGGATGTCGGTGAGCACGCCCATCGATCCGGGCTCCGCGGGGCGCTCGCGCAGCTCCATCCGGCCGCGGAACTCGCTCTCACCGGCGAGGAACGCGCGCAGGTCGCGCAGCTCGTCCGCAGTGGCACCCGCGACGGTCACAGCATTCATGATGATCTACCTCATCTGGAGGGGCAGGGGATGCGGTAGGGCACGTCGGGCAGCACCCGGGCCCATTCCGTGTCGGTTGGCGGCTTGCTCACCGCGTCGCACACCAGTCCTTGCACGGCGCCGGCGTTGGTCAGCCACAGCCGCGCCGTGCCGTCCCAGGAGGCGGTGGCCAGGACGCGGCCGTCGTTGGTGAGCGCCACGCCCGCGACCAGGTTAGTGTGCCCGGTGAGCGTGGCATGGATCCGTGCGTGGCCCGGATCGCTGATGTCCCAAAGCTTCGCTGTGCCGTCGCCGGACGCGGTCGCCACGAGCCGGCCCTGTTGGCTGAACGCGACACCGCGCACCGGGCCGCCGTGGCCCTCGAGCGTCCTGAGCAGGCGCGGCTCCCGGGCCGTGGTCACGTCCCACAGCTTGGCGGTCCGGTCCTCGGCGGCCGTGGCGAGCATCGTGCCATCGTGATTGAACGCGACCGCGAACAACGGCGCCACATGGCCGCCCCGGAGGCCATCCAAAGTGGACAGCAGGATCGGGTTGCGCGGGTCGCGGATGTCCCATATCCGGGCCGTCCGGTCCTCCGAGACCGTGGCAAGCGTGCGGCCGTCCGGCGCGATGGCCACGCCGAAGATGTAGCTGTCGTGCGCCTTGAACGGTGCGCCCACGGCCTCGGGCTGGCCCTCATAGCGCACATTCCACACGCGCAGATGCTGGTCGCCGGAGACGGTGACGAGGGTGACCCCGTCCGGGCCGAACACCGCTCCCTTGACCGTGTTGACGGTCACCGCCAGGGTCGACAGCCGCACCGGCTTGGCCGGGTCCCGCACGTCCCACAATATGACCGTGCCGTCGTCGGAGAAGGTCGCCGCGACGGGCCGTCGCGGGTTGAACGCGACGCCGTTGACGATCCCGCCGTGCCCGGTCAGCTGGGACAGCGGCGCCCGCCGGCCCGGATCGCCGACGTCCCAAAGGCGCGCGGTCCGGTCCTCCGACGCGGTGGCCAGGGTGCGCCCGTCCGGGGCGAAGGCGACGCCGCGCACGGTGGCCGTGTGCTCGCCGAGCGAGGGCAGCAGCGTGGCCGGGTTACGCGGATCGCTGACGTCCCACAGTTTGGCCGTCTGGTCGACCGATGCCGTGGCGAGCGTGCCGCCGCCGGGGGCGAACGCCGCACCGGCGACCGTGCTGGTGTGGCCGGCGAGCACCGCGGCGAGCACAGGCGACGCGGGCGTGCCGATGTCCCACAGCCGCGCCGTCCGGTCCTCGGACGCGGTCACCAGCACGGGCTGGTTGGGGCTGAAGGCGACCCACCGCACCGTGCCGGCATGCCCGCCCAAGGTGGACAGCTCCTTTGGCGCGGCCGGATTGGCGACGTCCCACAGCTTCGCCGTCCGGTCGTTGGAGGCCGTGGCGATCAGCTTGCCGTCCGGGCTGAACGGCACCGCCCGGACCGTGTCGGCATGCCCGGCCAAAGTGGACAGTCGCTTCGGGTTGCCCGGATCGCTGATGTCCCAAAGGATCGCGGTCCGGTCGGCGGACGCCGTGGCGAGGATCCTGCCGTCGGGGCTGAACGAGGCGCTGCGCACCGTGTCGCGATGCTCCCCCAGGATGGACAGTCTCTTCGGCGCGCGCGCATCGCCGATGTCCCAAAGCATGGCCCTGCCGTCGGCGGACGCGGTGGCGAGCAGGCGCCCCGCGCGGCTCGTGGCCACCCCGCGCACCGCACCCATGTGGTCGCGGAGCACGGTGAGCAGCCGCGGTTCGTCCGGTGTGCTGACATCCGTCAGGATCACGGTGCGGTCCTCGGACGCGCTGGCGAGGACCTTGCCGTCCGCGCTGAACGCCACGTCGTAGACCAATCCGGTGTGCTCGTCCAATGTGGACAGCTCCTGCGGGTGGCGCGGATCGGTGGCGATGTCCCACAGCCTGACCGTGCCGTCCTCCGAACCCGTGGCCAGCACCCGCCCGGCGGGGTCGAACGCGACGGCGTCCACGGCGTTGGTGTGGCCGGAAAGCGTCGTGGTCACCGGGATCGAGACCGCGCTGAGCAGGGCGCTGCGCGCCTCGGCGGTCGCGGCGGTGCCGAACGCGGCCACACCGAGCTGCATGGCCAGCGCCGGATTGCTGCCGCGCAAGCGCTCGGCGGTGTAGGCAGTCGCCAGGGCCAGCGCGCCATTGCGGCTCGCCTCGGCCACCGCCTCGTTGCGCGCGGCGATGCGCTGTTGCCAAGTCGCGTAACCCGCAGCCGCGAGCGCGAGCACAAGCGCCACCGCCAGCAGGGCCACCCCGCGCCGGCGGCGCAGCGAGTCCCGCCGCCGCTGATGCCGTGCCGCGGCGAGAAAGACCCGCTCGGTCGGCCCGACCCGCGCCCGCTCCGGATCCTCGCGCAGCCACGCGTCGACCTCGGCCAGCCGGCTGCCCGCATAGAGGAAGGCCGGATCCCGGTCGTGCCGGGCCCAGTTGACCGCGGCCTCGGCGAGCTGCTGGCGCACGAGCAGGCCCGCCCGATCGGCCGCGATCCAGCTGCGCAGCTGGGGCCAGGCCCGCAGCAGCGCGTCGTGTGCGAGCTCTGCGGTCTCCTGGTCGATGCTGACCAGGCGGGCCCGGACCAGGCTGTCAAGCACGCCCGCCGACTCGTGGTCCTCGATCACCTCGGACAGCGGCAGCCGCCGCCGGATGTCCTCGGTCCCGTCGCCGATGCGCACCAGACGGACCAGCATCCGGCGGGCGGCGTCGCGCTGGGACGCGTCGAGCCGGTCGAGGAAGGCGTCCGCGGACTGCGCGAGCGCCCGCTGGATGCCGCCGGTGGCTTGATATCCGGCCAGCGTGAGCCGGTTGCCGTCGCGGCGCTGCCACGTGACCAGCAGGGCGTGCGAGAGCAGGGGCAGCGAACCGGCCGCGGTCGGTGCGTCGCCCAGGTCGGCGAGCAGCCGGTCGGCCAGCCCGTGCTCGAGGACCAACCCGGCCTTGCTCGCCGGCTTCTCGATCACCTCGCGCAGCCCGGCCTGGCTCAACGGCACGACCACCAACGGACGTTCAAGCGCCACGACGAGTTCCGGGTAGCGGGCGCAGTGCCCGAAGTAGCCCGCGCGCAAACCCAGGACCACCGCCGCGTCCCCGCTCGCGGCGGCCAGCGTGCGAACGAATGCCTCGCGCACCGGCTCCGAGCGGCACACGGTGAACAGCTCCTCGAACTGGTCGACCACGAGCAGGACCCGTTCGCCCGTCCTCGCCCGCACACGGCGCAGGACCGCCGAGAGCTCCTGCGGATCGGACGCGAGCCGGTCGCGCAACTCGCCGACGGGCAGGTCGACGAGGGCGGACAGCCACAGCGCCAGCGGGCCGAACGGATCGGCGGCCGGTGTCGTCACCCGCCACGACCATCGGGCCCTGCGCGGCGCGGGCAGGTCCATGCGCTCCACTGCGGGGATGAGCCCGGCGCGCAGCAGCGAGGACTTGCCCGCGCCGGACGCGCCGGTGACGATCAGCGGGCCGCGATGGGTCCCCAAACGGTCAAGCAGGTCCCCGGTCAAGCTCTCCCGGCCGAAGAAGTAACCGGCGTCCTCGGGACGGTAAAAGGCCAATCCCCGGTAGGGGCTCGCCTCGACGTCGTGAGATCCGGCGGCGGTTTGCTCCGCGGGGCTTGGCGGCCGCCAGGCCGGGTTGGGCGCCACCCGCCACTGGTCCGCCTCGTCGGCGGCCTGCCGCCGGGGGCGCGGCAGACCGCGCTCGACCAACCGGCTCGACACCGTGCGGTAGACGTAATCCAGCGTGAACGTCGCGGGACCGGCCGGGTCGCCCTCGCGCAGCAGCCGGATCAGCTCACCGCTGAACGCGGTGTGCCGCTCGCCCGGCGGCGCCCACGCCAGCTCGTCCGCGCCGGAGGCGGTCAGGAGATAAAAACCAGTCTGCTGCGCGGCGGCCGACAGCGTGTCCATGGCGTGCTGGGTCACCCCGCGGGCCCGGCCGGAGAAGCAGCAGTCGAGCACGACGAGCACCGCCCGGGCGCGGCCGTGCTCGACGACGTCGCGCAGGCTCGCATATGGGAGCGCCTGATAGGCCGGGAATCCCTGGGTGAGATCGCGCGTGGACCGCGTGGCCAGGTAGAGCGCGTGGTCGGGGCCGATCAGGCCGTGGCACACGAAATACATGACCAGGGTGTCGGTCGCGTCCCTGGCGACGGCCATCAGCACATCACTTAGCGCCTTGGGGGACGCCGGATCGAGCACGGTGGTCAGGTGCGCGGGATCGAGACCCGCGCAATCGATCAGCGCCTCGCCGACCCCCTCGACAGTGGCGGCCACGGCTGGAATCGGTTGCAGCGACGAGCCTTGCGCCCCCGCTGTGGTGCCCACGACGATCGCGCGGGTCCCGGTCGTGGCCAACACGGGGCCAAGCATATAGGCACGTGCAAATTAAGACGCCAGTATGCGAGCGGGCGCGGGTGTCCGCACGGATGCCGTCAGCTCCGGGACCCCGGTGGCCTTGTCCACGGCGAAGATGGCGATATCGTCGGAGCGCTGGTTGGCCACGTAGAGCATCTCGTCGATGAACGTGACGTCGCGCGGCCAGTCGCCGCCGCACGGGACGTCCTGGATCGGCGTGACCTGGGAGCCGTCGATGGCGAAGACGCTGATGCAGTTGACCCCACGGTTGGCGACGTAGAGGAAGCGCCGGTCGGGCGAAAAGGTCAGCCCGCTGGGGAAGTTTTCGCCCTCGTACGGCGCGACGGTCGCGGAGCACTGCGACTCCAGCTTGTTGCTCGGGTCGAAGACCAGGAGCTGCGAGCTCAGCTCGGCCAGGACGAAGCGATAGCCGACCTCGCCGAGCGCGAGGTGCCTGGGCCCGCTGTTGGGCGGCGCGTTCATCGTGGCCGTGTGCGAGAGCTGCCCACTGTCCAATGTGTACACGTTGACCGTGTCGTGGCCCAGATCCGGCACGAGGACCGTGTCGCCCAGGAAAACCGCCTGGTGCGCGTGGGCGCCCGGCGGGAGGATCACTATGTCGCTCGCAGGCGCGAGTGAGCCGTCGGGCTCGATCGGAAACACCGCGACACTGCCGCCATAGTTGGCGACCATCAGATGGCCACCCGCGGGATCGATCGCCAGATGACACGGGTCGCCCCCGTGCGACGGCTGCTGGCCCAGCGGGACCGTGCCATCCTTGAACGCCGCGACCGATCCGGTCGGCGTCTCCGACACGGCATAGAGCGTGTCACGGTGCCACGCGAGCCAGGTCGCGTGGGGCAACTGGGCCACCGGCCGCGGAGCGGAAAGCTTGCCGGTCGCCGGGTCGCGCTCGAAGCGGATGATGTCCGAAGTGTATGCACCGACGTAGACGCTCACGCCTCGTGATCTTACCCGATCACGTGCGGCACGAAGCGCGAGTCGTTGCGAGTTATCAAACCGCCCTCACGGATGCCCATGCCCGCCGGCTCGCCATCGATCATCCACACGCCGAGCACCGGGTGATGCCCGTCGAACGAGGGCAGCTCGCGCAGCTCCTGGTAGACGAACCCGCCGTCGCCGTAGAGGCCGGTGTTGCGTGCGATCGTCTCGCCCTCCCGGACCAGCTCGACGTTGGCGCCCTCGCGCGACCAGATGGGCTTGCGGGCGTAGGACGTCATCGATGCCGGCCGGGTGTCCTCGAAGTAGGCGGGCAGCAGCAGTTCGTCGCCCGGGAACAGCTCCCACAGCACCGGCAGCAGCGCCTTGTTGGACCACAGCGCGGCCGTCCACGGCGGTTCGATCCAGACGGTGCCGCGCCCGGACTGGTCGCCCATGTCCAGGAACACTTGCTTGCCGCCCTCCTCGAACCACAGCCACTCCCACGGGTACAGGATGAAAATGACGTCTATATGGGTATCGGCGTGGCGGAAACGGCCGTCGGCCATGTCCAGCCCCACCTCCCGCATCGGGATCAGGTGGACCGGGAAGCCGGCCTGCCGCGCGGTCTCCATCAGATAGCCCACGGTGACCAGATCCTCGCCGGTGGACTCGCGATCGTCGTACGCGAAGTGCACCGCCGGGCGCGGGCCGAGGTGCGGGCGGGCCTGCGTGAGCAGCCCTAGGTTGCGCCGCCACGCCTCGATGAGCCGCTCGTGGATGCTCGTCCACTGCTTCTCGGGGTGAAACGCCTGGCGCGTCTGCTCCTGCCACTGCCACTGGACGACGGCCGCCTCGAGCAGCGAGGTGGGCGTCTGGGCGTTGTATTCCAGCAGTTTCGGCGTCGTGCCCGGACCCGCGTACCAAAGGTCGAAGCGCCCGTAGATGTTGGGCGAGAAGTCCGTGCCCCAGGCGGTTTCGCTCGCGTCGTGCCAGGTGCGCAGGATCTGCTCGTGCGCGTGTTCGGGCACGCCGATCCGGCTGAGCAGGCACGTGGCCGGCTGGCAGACCGACGAAAGGTAGGCCTGCGCGCGGGTGCCCGCGTCGCGGCGCGGGCAGCGGGCGGCGATGTGGTCCCCAGCCGCGACGCACATGCCGTGCAGTCGGGCGGCCGCCTCCTCGAGCACCAGGATCTCGTCGAAGCCGAACTCATAGTATGGCCCCTCGGACCAGTAGGAGTCGTTGGCAGAGTTGTCGTAAACGAGCCCGAGCGCGCTGTTGGTCTCCTTCCAGCCCGCCCGGACCGTGCCGTTGAGTCTGCGCACCGGCTAGCTTCCGCTCGACTCGTCGGACTTGCCGGTCGTGCCGATGACGCCCGTCTTGACCGTGCCGTTGCTGATGCGGCCCGTCGGCGGCAGGCCCCACCGTTGGCGCGCGGCGGCGTCGCTGGCGCGGAAGCGCGAGGCGCTGGCGAGCCGGTGCCCGATGAGCAGCCCGACCGGAAACGCGCCGTAGGCGATCCAATGGCGGTTGTCCCGGTCGTCGTCGCAGTTGCTCTCGTCGACGACGGTGGAATCCTCGTCGACGCAGTAGAAGGTGTAGTTTTCGCTCGTTCCGGCCTCGTCCTCGCTCGTCGAGCAGGCGGTGGCCGCGCCGGCGACGAGGGTGGCGAAGGTCGCGCTAAGGGCAATGCTCCTGGTGCGGAGATGTCGGCCGGTCATTTATCCGACTGTGCCACATCATGGCAAGCCCTATCACCGCAGTCTGCCTAGTCTATCAGGTTGCACTAGACGACGTTCTTCAGTGCTTCCTTTTTGGACAGTGGGGACAGCGCGCCCTCGTTGGCCCGGACGAAGGCGCGCACCGCCGCCGGGTCGATCCACGCGTATTGCCGCAGCGCCCACCCGATCGCCTTGCGGATGAAGAAATCGGGATGCCCGGCGCGCAGCAGGCAATAGCGGAACAGCCGCTCGGTGTCGGTCGCCTCCTTGTAGCCCAGCTGGTGCAGCAGCGCGGTCCGCGCGACCCAGACGTTGTCGTCGCGGATCCACTCGTCCATCACGCCGACGAGCGCC
>JBIOYB010000511.1:0-26453 GCA_044869915.1 Allorhizocola sp. | reverse complement strand
CCCCCGCGCCCGCACCGACGGCACCGCCGCCCTGGCCCGCGCCCGCCCCGCCCATCATCAGCCCGGCCGCGCCGGCCCCGGCGGGGATCCCGCTGAGCCCGCCGATGCCACCAACGCCGCCGAGGCCGCCCGCGCCGCCGATCCCGTCGTCCACCGTGGACGGATCCTTGACCGGCATGGTGAACGGGTCCAGCGGCCGTGACCCGGGCGTGGTGACCGTGGGGGTGGTGACGCCCGGCCCGTTCGCGCCGGAGTTGCCGCGCTCGGCCATCAGGTCGGAGATGAACTGCATCGCCACCGCCGCCATGGTCGCGGCGACCTGCGCGTCGGTGGCCGAGGTCTGCGTGGTGGTGGCCGTGATCTGCCCGGTGTAGAGCCGGGCGATCATCCAGAACAGCTTCATCAGCGCCGCGCCGTGCGGGCCGGAGGCTTTGGCGTAGTGCGCCGGGCCGGGGATCACCTGGCCGACCGGCAGCACCTGGTATTGGCCGGCCGTCGCCGAGGAGACGATGGCGTCGTTTTGCACCTTGAGCGCCTGCAGCCGCGCGCCGCCGGAGTTGGCGATCGTGTTGGCCTGGGCGATCGCCTGGACGACCCGGCCGGCCGCCTCGATGAGCTTGGCGGCGCGGTCGCCGTGCGCCTGCGACGATCCGCCGGTCCAGCTGGAGGTCAGATCGGAGGCGCGGGTGAACTGCTGGATCGCGGCGCCCATCGCTTGACCGGCGCCGGCCAGGGCGGTGCCGGCCGTGGCCTGGTAGGCGATGGGGCTGGCCATGCGCAGCAGCATGAAGTATTGGTTCACGGCTGAACCCCCGGGAAGATGGCCGAGGCGTTGAAGTCCTGCTTGCCCGTGGTCTCGTCCCGGGTGCGCACGGTCTCGGCGGTGGTGCGCAGCATCTGGGCGTGCTCGCTGGTGTGCTTGTTGAGCTGTTGCACCGCGACCGCGATCTGGGCGAAGGCCGCCGTCAGCGCGCGTGAAGTGTGGAAGCCCGCGTTGACCGACGCCGCTGACGCCGCGGCAGCGGGAGCCGCGGCGAACGCGTCGAGCACCAGCCCCGCGATCCTGCCGCCGATCTGGCTCACCGCGTCTTCCATCTTGGCGAAGTCCATGTTGAATTGGTCCACCGTGCGTCCTCCCCGATGATTCGTCCCCCGCACGTTAGCTACCCGTAAATATAGAGCTTCGTAGTGTCTCCACTATAGAGTTGGCCGGTGACCCTCAGCCACGATGCGGCCGGCGCGTTGATCGCCGATCTGACCCGGCGCATGGAGGCGCTGCGTGCGGCCAACTATTCCGGGCGTGACGGCGGCGGGCTGGCCGAGGCCATCGTCGACGGCGACGGCCTGGTGGTGCAGGTGAAGCTGGCCCGCACGGTGGCCCGCTACCGCCCGGAGGTGGTCGCCGAGGCGGTCCGGGCCGCGCTGGACGCCGCAGCGGCGAGTGTGGCCGAGGCCTACGGTGCTTTGGCGCAGGAGGCCGAGACGTGGGAGGCGCAGGAGGCGCAGGAGTGACCGATCCCGAGTACAGCCGATATGAGCAGATGTCGTGGGCGGCGGTCGCGGCCATGCAGAGCCTGGCCGAGCACGCGACGGCGCTGGCCGCCCGGGAGGTGGAGGTCGCCAGCTCCGATGGGCGGGTGCTGGTGCGGGCCACCGCGGGCGCGGTCACGGCGATCACGTTCCGCCGGGGCGCCACCCGGCACTACGACAGCGTGACCCTGGGCGAGCTGGTGACCCGCACGGTGCGGGCGGCGCAGCTGCGCGCCCGGGAGGAGTACGAACGCGAGGTGCAGGCCGCCATCCCGGACGAGGTGGGCGAGGTCGATCAGGTGATCCGCAACTCAGTCCGGTATTGAGCTGCCGGGTGTCGTACGGCTGGGCCGCCAGCCGCGGCGCCGCCCTTTGCGCATGGCGCCGACCGCGATCAACAGCAGTGCCGCGAGCGCGATCCCGACGCCGGTGACCCAGGCCGCCAGGATCTTGACGCCGCGCAGCGGATCGGCCGGCGGCGCCGGCACTTCGACGCGGCGCACCGGCAGCGCGGCCGGGCTGCGCGCGGCCCGCAACGCGCCGACCGCACGCTGCGGGTTGATCACGCCGTATCCCAGCGACGCGTTCCAGATCTCGGCCGGATGGTCGGCGGTCTCGGTGATGCGCTGGGCCACCTGCTGCGGGGTCAGGCCGGGGTCGTAGGCGCGGATCAGCGCGGCCACACCGGAGACGTAGGCGGCCGCGAAGCTCGTGCCGCCGGCCTCGCTGAACACGTATCCCCCGCCGGCGGGTGCCGGGCCGGTGATGCGCGCGCCGGGCGCGGCGATGTCCACGTAGGGCCCGGTGACCGACGATCCGACGTGCTTGTCTTCGCGGTCGACCCCGGCCACGGCGATCACGCCGTCGTAGGCGGCCGGGTAGACGGGCGCGCCCGCCTGCGCGGCGCCCTCGTTGCCTGCGGCGGCCACGACCACGACCCGCCGGTTGACGGCGTGGGCGACGGCCGACGCGAGCTCCGGTGCGTCCAAGGTGGACAGCGACAGGTTGATCACCTGGGCGCCGCCGGAGTCGACCGCCCAGCGGATGGCCGAGGCGATGCGCCCGGGCATCTGGTCGTCGAACGTGCGGCGCTGGTCGCGCAGGATCCGCACCGGCACGATCTTGGCGTCGGGGGCGACGCCGTGGAACGGGAACCCGTTGCTGGTGGTCTCGCGCCCGGCGATGATGCCGGCGATGAGGGTGCCGTGCCCGTTTTCGTCGCAGTCGCCCTTGCCCGGGGCGACGAGGTCGTTGCCGGGCAGCACCTTGCCGGACAGGCTGGGGTGGTCGGCGGACACGCCGGAGTCGATGACCGCGACCGTCACCCCGGCGCCGGTGGACAGCGGCCACGCCAGGTCGGGCCGCAGCCGCGCCTGGGGCCACGGCGGTTCGGCCAGCCCGTCGGTGATCACCGGACCGCACGCCGCGCCCGCCGTCGCCGCGGCCGGTGCGGGTGCCAGGCTCACGACCGTCGCCATCACACCGGCCGTTACGCCGGCCATCACCGTCAGTCGATGCCACACGCCATTCAGGCTAGGTCATGCCCGCCCGGGTAGGCGAGTTCGCCGGCGCGGATCTCGGCGTCGAGCCGGTTTTCCCACGGGGCCAGTGGACATGTCCAGTGCGGCGAGTACGCGCACGACGGGTTGTAGGCGTAGTTGAAGTCGAGCCGGACCCGGTCCCGGCCGAGAAGGTGCACGCCCCGGCCGAACGTGCCCTTGACGGTGTCGGTCAGGTAGCGGCCGCCGCCGTAGGCCAGCGTGCCGCAGGTGGCGTCGCGGAACGGCAGGAACAGCCCGCCGCCGTAGGCCTCGATCCAGAACAGGGTCAGCGGCCCGAACGGGGTGCGCGCCACCGCCAGCCGCCGATACGACACGACTCCGTCGGTGTCGCCGGTGTCCACTGTGTACTCGCCGGTGGCCGGCTCGAGCGGGGCGTCGACGACCGCCGCGGGGTTGGGCGGGAAGTATTCCGGGGCGGGCGAGCCCGGTGCGAGGGGCGACTGCGGGTGCGTGGCGAACAGTTCCGCCCGCCGGGCACGGAACCCGTCGAGGTCCACATCGGACAGATACAGGCGGGCGACGCGCTCTCTGAAGTCGGCGAGCTCAAGCATGTGGCCTCCAGGGGAATCGGGGTGGGCGGCGCTGCAGGAACGCGGCCGCGCCCTCGGCGGCTTCGCCGCTGTCGCGCGCCCGGCGCATCCACCCTGCGGCCCGGTCGTCGTCGATCGCACCGCCGGCGATCATCGCGAGGATGTCCTTGGCCGCGGCCTGGCTCAGGCGTGACCGGGCGGCCAGCGTGCCGGCCAGGCCGGCCACGTGGGTGTCGAGGTCGGCGTCGACGGCGTGCACCAGCCCCATCCGCAGCGCCTCGCCGGCCGGGATCAGCGAGGCGGTCAGCAGTAGCCACCTGGCGTTGGCCGGGCCGGTGGTCTGGGCGAGGCGGCGGGTGCTACCCGGCGGGTAGACCATGCCCAGCCGGGCCGGGGTCACCCCGAAGCGGGCGCCCGGCGCGGCCACCCGGATGTCGCACGCCAGCGCCAGCTGGCATCCGCCGCCCACGCAGTCGCCGTTGATCCGTGCGATGGTCGGATGGGGGAACGCGGCCAGTGCCTCCTCGGCGGCGGACAGGACCGTGGGGTCGGCGCCGATGTCGCCCAGCGACGCGATGTCCGCCCCGGCGCAGAAGACGTCGTCGGCGCCGGTGAGCACGAGGACCCGTACCCGCCGCAGGGATTCGAGCAGGACCGGCAGCTGCCGCCACATGTCCGTGGACATGGCGTTGCGCTTGCCCGGGTTGTCGATGGTGATGGTGGCGATCGGGCCGTCGGGGTCATCGGGGCCGTCGCGGCCTTGCGTCGACACGCGCAGGGTCATGACGGGATCCTGGGGCGGCTGCGCTGTGTGCTCACGAGCCGGGTGGGGTCGATGTAGCGGGGGAGGTCGGGTTCGTCGGCGCGCAGCGGCCGCAGGGTGTCGGTGATGGCGTCCATGATGCGGTCGGTGGCCTTCTGCGCCGCGCCTGGCCGGGCGGGGTCGATCCCCGACAGGTCGACGGGCGTTCCGAAGTGGACACTGACCCGGGGCCGGCGCCGCAGGGCGTGCCACAGCCGTGGCCACATGCCGCGCGGCGCGTCGTAGGGCACGATCTCGTGTGCGCCCCACACCGCCACCGGGATCACGGGCGCGCCGGTGGCCAGGACGAGCCGTCCGACGCCGGTCTTGCCGCGTTCCGGCCACATGCCGGGGTCGCGGCCGATGCGCCCTTCCGGGTAGATGAGCACGGATCGGCCGGCGGCCAGCACGGCCATCGCGTCCTGCAGCGCGCGGGGGGCGTTGGGGGTGTCGCGTTCGACGCGGATGTGCCCCCAGTGGCGCATGAGCCGGCCGAGCACGGGGGCGTCGAACGGGCCGGGGTGCGACATGAACGCCGGGAACTGCGCCCGCAGCCCGCAGGCGGCGGTCAGCGCCACCGGGTCGTACGGACTGATGTGATTGGACGCGAACAGGTATGCGCCGCCGGTTGTGACATTTTCGATACCGGTGACGTGTAGGCGCGCAAGACGCCTGGTCACGAAGAGGGCGGCGGCCGAAGTGGGGTGTTTCACGATCGAACATCCTTACACACGTCGTAAGGTCGCCTTATGGACGCGACTGAGCTGGCCAGATGGCAGTTCGGCATCACCACGGTGTACCACTTCCTGTTCGTTCCCCTCACCATCGGTCTGGCTTTCATGGTGGCCGGGTTTCAGACCGCCTGGGTGCGCACCGGTGACGAGAAGTGGCTGCGGCTGACCAAGTTCTACGGCAAACTCTTTTTGATCAACTTTGCGATGGGTGTGGTCACGGGGCTGGTGCAGGAGTTCCAGTTCGGCATGAACTGGTCGACGTATTCACGCTTTGTCGGTGACATCTTCGGCGCGCCGCTGGCGATCGAGGCGCTGCTGGCGTTCTTTCTGGAGTCCACGTTCCTCGGGCTGTGGATCTTCGGTTGGGATCGGCTGCCCAAGCGTATCCACCTGGCCTGCATCTGGATCGCGGCGATCGGCACGGTGCTGTCGGCCTACTTCATTTTGGCCGCCAACTCGTTCATGCAGAATCCGGTGGGGTTCATCGTCAACCCCGACCGGGGCCGGGCCGAGCTGACCGACTTCTGGGCGGTGCTGACCAACAAGGTCAATCTGATCACGGTGCCGCACACGGTTTCCGGTGCGTTCCTGGCCGCCGGTGGGCTGGTGACCGGGGTGGCCCTGTGGCACCTGGCCAAAAAGTCGCCTGACACGGCCTCTGGCACTGCTTCTGGCCCAGCTTCTGGCACGGCCTCCGACCCGGCCGCCTTCCGCAGCGCGCTGAAGGTGGGCGTGTGGACGACGCTGGTGGCGATGGCAGCGCTGCTGTACACCGGCGACACCCAAGGCAAGATCATGACGCAGGTGCAGCCGATGAAAATGGCCGCGGCCGAGGCGCTCTACGAGACGCAGGGCCCGGCGCCGTTTTCGATCCTGACCATCGGCACGCTCGACGGGTCGAAGCCGGTGTATCAGATCGAGGTCCCGGGGCTGTTGTCGTGGCTGGCGACCGGGACGTGGGACGGCACCGTGCACGGCATCAACGATCTGCAGGCCGAATATGTCGCCAAGTACGGCGCGGGCTCCTACACACCGATCATCCCGGTGACGTACTGGACGTTCCGGCTGATGATCGCGTTCGGGGCGGCGGCCGCGCTGATCGCTTTGTGGGCGCTGTGGGCCATGCGCCGCAACCGCTATGGGCCGTGGCTGGTGCGCGCCGGGCTGCTGCTGCCGTTGCTGCCGCTGGCCGCCAACGCCACCGGCTGGATCTTCACCGAGATGGGCCGGCAGCCGTGGATCGTGTTCGGCCAGATGCTCACGGCCGACGCGGCCTCGCCGTCGGTGTCGGCCGGCGACGTGGTCACGTCGCTGACCGTGTTCACGGTGCTTTACGCGGTGCTGGCGGTGATCGAGGTGGGTCTGCTGGTGCGTTTCGCCCGGGCCGGCCTGCCCGAGATCAAGGAGCCCGACCAGCCCGAGCAACTGGCCTTCGCCTATTAGGAGTCCTGGGAGTCCATTGTGGAGCTCAACGACCTGTGGTTCGGGCTGATCGCGGTCCTGTTCATCGGGTATTTCGTGCTGGAGGGGTTCGACTTCGGCGTGGGCATGCTGCTGCCCGTGCTGGGCAAGGACGACACGCAGCGCCGCGTGCTGATCAACACGATCGGGCCGGTGTGGGACGGCAACGAGGTGTGGGTGATCACGGCGGGCGGGGCGATGTTCGCCGCGTTCCCGGAGTGGTATGCCACCCTGTTCTCCGGCTTCTATCTGCCGCTGCTGCTGATCCTGGCCGCGCTGATCGTGCGCGGGGTGGCCTTCGAGTATCGCGGCAAGCGGGCCGATCCGGTGTGGCAGGCCCGCTGGGACCGGGGCATCTTCTTCGGCTCGCTGATCCCGGCGGTGCTGTGGGGGGTGGCGTTCGGCAACATCGTGCGCGGGGTGAGGCTCGACGCGGCGCACGAATACACCGGCACGGTCCTGGATCTGCTCAACCCTTACGCGTTGCTGGGCGGGCTGACCACGCTGGGGCTGTTTCTCACCCACGGCGCGATCTTCGTGGCGCTCAAGACGACCGGTGACATCCGGGTGCGGGCCAACCGGCTGGCGTTCACGCTCGGCCTGGGCGCGGTCGTGGTGGTCGTGGCTTTCCTGGGCTGGACGCTGGCCCACCGGGTGACGCTGCCGTCCGTCCTTTGTGCGGTAGCGGCTGCCGTGGCGCTCGTGCTGGGGCTGGCCGCCAACCGGGCGGGGCGCGAGGGGTGGGCGTTCGTCGGGACGGCGGCCGCGATCGGGCTCGCGGTGGCCGCCCTGTTCGCCAACCTGTATCCGAATGTGCTGCCGTCCACGGTGGCCGAGGCCAACAGCCTGACCGTGACCAACGCGTCGTCCACCCCCTACACGCTGAAGATCATGTCGTGGGTGGCGCTGGTGTTCGCCCCGCTGGTCCTGCTGTATCAGGGCTGGACCTACTGGGTGTTCCGCAAGCGGATCGGCACGGAAAACATCCCGACGTGAGCCCGAGGTGAGCCCGGCGGGCCGGTGTGTGGGCCGGTGTGTGGGCCGGGCCGGTCAGCCGACCGCCATCCGGATCGGCGCCGCGGTCAGGACCGATCCTTGCGTGGCGTCGATCAGGTGCAGGTGCCCGAAGGTGCCGCTGGGGCCGCTGCACACCTCGTGCACGTCCGCGGCGGGCACGTCGAACGGGCCGGCGGCGGCGGCGCCCAGCGCGTCGGTGACGAAGGCGTCGGGCAGCACGCCGACCTGGCGGCCGGTCCCGGCGATGGTCGTGCCGCAGTAGATCTCGAGCTGGTAGGAGCGGTGCGGCGGGGCGGCCTTGGCCGCGATCAGCAGGCGCAGGTCGCCGTTGGGCCGGTGCAGATACCGCACCACGCCGGCGAACGTGCCGATGCCGTCCAGGGTCTCGCAGCTGCCTTCGACCGCGCCGCCGGGGCCGTCGTCGCAGTCGTTGACCAGGGGGATTCTGGTGGGGAGTCCGGTCGAGGAGGTGGTCGTGCCGGCGGGCGCCGCCAGCGCGGCCCCGGGCACGGCCAGTGATGCCACCACACCGACACTAATAGCAACAAGTTTGTTCATATTGGACATTTTATATTGTACCGGTGGCGCCTTCCGTGGATGCCCCAACGAGCAGCGAGCCGTGCCCCCGTGGAGGCCCTTCGGGCCGCCGCAGGGCCCGTTTCAGGATCGTCGGGATCGTCAGGCGATCTCGTCGGCGAGGTCGGCGAGGTCCGGGCCGCCGATCAGCTGCCGGTATAGCCGGGAGTCGAGGAACGGCCCGATGACAAACCCCGACGCCGCCGTGAACGCGCGTCCACTTTGGACCTCGTCGCCGGGCACGAACCGCACCACGTATTCGCCGCGGCGGGCCATCGCCCCAGGGATCGGGTCGGTGGCGATGTCGGCGGTCGTGGCGCCGGTGCGGGCGGCGAACAGGATCGCCTGCATCGGCGGGTCCGGGATCGTGCCCCGCCACGCCAGCTGCAGGCTCGACGGCTCGGGTGCCAGGCCGGCCTGTTCGCGCACCAGCCGCACGGCCGCCTGCCGGTGCGTCTCGCCGGGCTGTGCCCCGCCGCCGATCAGGCTCCACCGGTTGGCCCGCACCGCGGACTGTTCGCCGCGCAGGCGCACCAGCACTTCGCCGCGCCGGTTGACGAGCGCGACCAGGACCACACTGACGGTGCCGACAGTGTGGTCAGTGCCGACGGTGCCGACGGTGCTCATGCCTGGAGGGTAGCTCCCCCGCGCGAGCGAGCCACGGGATCGCTCCCGCGGGCGATCACAGGCCGGTGGCCGCGGCCGCAGGATCTCTGGCATGAACTTTGTCGCCGCACAGTTTGTCGCCGCGCCGGTGCTCGTCTTCGCCTACGGTGTCCTGCGCATCGTCGACGGTCTCGACGGCGAACGCGGGCCCGGCCCGGCCTGGACCGCCGGGCATTTGGCGTTTCTCGGGGCGTTGGCGTTGTTTGTGCCCGTCCTGTGGCGTCTGCGCCGCATGGCCCGCCCCGGCGTGACACCGGCCCTTTCGGCCGTCGCCGGCACCGTGGGCGCGCTCGCCCTCGCCGCCCAGTTTGGCATCGACGTGGTGGTCGGGTGGGCCGCCGCCGACCACGCGCACATGTCGGACCTGTTCGACCGGGTGCGGGCCGTGCCCGGCGTCACCCCGATCGTCTACACCGCCGGACCCTACCTGTTCTACATTGGACTGTTTGCGGTGTCGCTGCTGGCCCGCCGTGGCGTGTGGCTGCCCACCCTGGTCGGCGCGAACATGCTCCTCCCGCTGATCGGCAAAGATCTGATCCCGCTGGCCGCCCTGTGCCTGCTGGCCGCGTTTTGGCCGCTGCGCCACACCCCGGCCGCAACACCGGCCCAGCCCGGCGTGCCGGCCCCCACCCCTTGACCCGCAAGCACCACCGATCCCCCGGCCGCCCAGCCCCAGCACGAGCGCCGCGGCAGCCGCTACCGCACAAAGGACGGACGGCAGCGTCACCCGGTGGGCCAGCGTCCAGCCCAGGAAAGCCACGGCCGCCCGGCCCCGGCCCGCGCTGAAAAGGCGCACCGGCCCACGCCCGTGTGCGGCCAGCCGCCCCATCCCGCGCGGATCAGCCGCCCACACGGACCGGCAGACACCCGGCAGACACCCGGCGAGCGGCCGACCAAAGCGGGCCGCTCGCCGCGCGCGGCGTCGGGAAGTGTGGCCGGGTCAGGCGCCGAGCTCGGCGAGTTTGGCCTCGAGCTCGGCCAGCTCGGCGCGCAGCTTCTCGGCGTGGGCCTGGGCCTGGGTGCGCTCGGTGGACAGGATGGCATCGACGGCCTCGTGCACGCCCGGCACGTCGAGCAGCGAGACCATTTTGAGCGCCTCGGCCGGCTTGATGACGTAGGGCTTGGCGAGGGTCTTGGCACCCTGCACAGCGCCGACGGTCCACTCGCCCTCGGTGTAGGACAGGGTGACGGTGAAGCTGGGCAGCGGCTTGGCCTTGCCTTTGGCGCCGCCGGCGGCGGGCTTGCGCGGTGCGGGGGCGGCGGATGCGGCCGCCGCCGGGTCGGTGGTGTTGTCTGCTTCGGACACTGTCTTCTTCTCCTGTGTGGCGGGGGTGGCCTTCAACGCCTTCGCGGGCTCGCGCACCACCTTGAACTCGGGGGCGGGCGGTGCCGGTGGTGGCGGCGGGGCGGGCTCGGCGGCCTTCTTCACCGCGCCGCGCGGCGCCATGGCCAGGTCGGACGGCGGGAAGGGCAGCACGTCGGCGCCGAACTTGACCAGGATCCAGTCGTCGTGTTTCTTCGGGTCCTCCAGCTTCACGACGTGGCCGATCTGCCCGGCGATCTGCCCCGCGGCCTCGGTGAACACGACCCGCGGCCGTTTGCCCGCCGAGATCAGCTCACGGATCTGTGCCAGCTCCTTGGTGGACAGTCCCATCGAGCCCTCCCTTCTGCCCGGCCTCCCTGGACCGAAACTGCCTTGTCATCGGTGTCTTTGATACGCACGTTCTACCAGAAGGGTCCGACAACCTCCTCGCCGACACCCGATAATGCAGCGTATGACGCGTGTGACGATAGTGACCGGCGGCTCCCGCGGTATCGGCGCGGCCACATGCCGGCTGTTGGCCAAGGCCGGTCATCGGGTGGCGGTCGGCTACCGCGCCGACGAGGCGGCGGCCCGTGCGGTGGTGGGCGAGCTGGAGACCGAGGCGATACCCGTCCAGGTCGACACGACCGACTCCGCTTCCGTGCGCGGCCTGTTCGACACGGCCGCCCGCGAGCTCGGCCCGGTCACCGGCCTGGTCAACAACGCCGGCATCGGCAGCCCGATCGGCCCGTTCACCGAGTTGGACGAGGCCGACCTGCGCCGGGTGGTCGACGTCAACCTGATCGGCTACATCCTGTGCGCGCAGCAGGCCGCGCGCCGCGGCGTGCGCGCGATCGTCAACGTGTCGTCGGCCGCGGCGACCCTGGGCAGCCCGGGCGAATACGTCCACTACGCGGCGACCAAGGCCGCGACCGACACGCTGACCGTGGGCCTGGCCAAGGAGCTCGGGCCGCGGGGGGTGCGGGTCAACACGGTGTCGCCGGGCATCATCCACACCACGTTCCACGTCGGCAGCGCCGATCCGGACCGGGCCGACCGGCTGGCGTCGCGTTCGCCGATGGGCCGCTCGGGCCAGCCGGAGGAGGTCGCGGCCGCGATCGCCTGGCTGCTCAGCGATGAGGCATCTTATGTGAACGGCGCCAACCTCAGAGTGTCAGGTGGCCTGTAGCCGGTGTCCGATCCGGACGGCCAGCTGCGCGCAGCCGAGCGAGGCGAAGTCGGACCGGGTGAACGGCAGCTCGGCCGGGTCGTCGACCGGTTCGGTGACCAGCCCGGCCCCGGCGGCCATGAGCATCAGCGCCGACAGGGTCTCCCCCGCGCACAGCCAGGCCAGCGGCGTGTCCTCGCCGGTGAGGATGACACCGAGCCGGATCCCTTGCGCCGGAAGCAGATCCGGCTCGTGCAGGATGGTGCGCCCGCCGCCGTCGCGCCGGCGTGTGCTCTGCCCGCCGAGCAGGTGCAGCCTCGTACCGTGCAAAAAAGCGGCATCGGACAGCATCCGCAGGTGGCCGGCCTCGACCGTCCGGATGGGATCGAAGGCGGGCGCGGTATCGAAGGTGCCGATGCCGGCGAACGCGTTGAGGTCCTCCTGCCGCACCTGGTGCGGCTGCCCGATGCGCAGCTCGGCCAGCAGGTCGGGGTCGGCGGGGTGGGGCAGCCGCTGCACCTGCGGCTCGAAGCCGCTGGCGGCGATGGCGACGCTGGCGTGCTGCAGCGTGATCCCGCAGCTGATCACGACGAACCGGCCGCCGGGCGGCCCGGCGCGCAGCCGTAGCACGGATGATGCCGGTGACGTGGGTGACGCCGGTTCGGTGTCGAGCCGCCAACGCCATGGCCGCGCCTCCAGGATGGACGGCGCGGACCAGGCCACCTGTGCGGCGGACCGCAGAAGCTGCTGTTCACTGCCCGGGGTAGTCATGTCCTTCACCAGGCTAACCGAGTCAGCCGTGGCATGACTCACGCTTTTCGTGCCAAAACCAAGGTGGTCCGCAGATCGATCGTCACCGTGCCATTGCCGACAATGTCGGCAATGGACTGTCGCACCCGTTGCCGCACCTCAGGCGGATTGGACAGGAACGGGGAGAACGTTTCGACCAGCCGGGTGTATGCCGGTGCGTCGAAGTCGACCATTCGGGTGACCAGAGTGGACGTCACGTCGGTGTAGAGGCCGCTGCCGGCGATCTCGCGGAAGAACCAGTCTTCGGGCCGGTCTCCCCCGTTGTGCGGCCACGACGCGGTCAGCGTCCGCTCGAGCACGAGGTCGGCGAACTGGTACAGGTGGGCGAACACGGCCAGGGTCCCGCCCGGCGCGAGCGCGTCGTGGGCCAGCCGGCACCGGTCCGGGTGCAGCCAGTGCCAGGCCAGCGCGCACGCCAGCAGCGGCACCCCGCCCGGCGGCGGCGTCCAGTCCTCGAACCGGCTGACCACGACCTTCACCGAAGGCCACCGCGCCGCCAGCACCGCGGCCATGCGCGCGTCCGGCTCCACACAGGTGATCGGCGCGCCCAGCCGGGCCAGCACGGCCGTGCCCTTGCCCGTCCCGGCGCCGATCTCGGCCACCGCGCCGACCGGGCCGGCATAGGCCGCGATCATCGGCGACAGCGAGTCGGGGTATCCGGGCCGCGCGTCCTCGTAGGTCGCCGCCGCCTCGCCGAACAGCATCCGCCCATCCTGGCATATCCTGGCGTGATGATCAGCGCGGTGGTGTTCGACGTAGGCGAGACGCTCATCGATGAGACCCGGATCTGGTCGCGCTGGGCCGACCGGCTGGGTGTGCCGCGGCTGACGTTCCTGGGTGTGCTCGGCGGCATGGCCGCGCTGGATCGCCACCACCGTGACACGTTCCAGATCGTGCGCCCGGGCCTGGACGTCGACGCCGAGTCCCGCGCGTGGGCCGCCGACGATCCGCACGGGCTGCGGGAAAACTTCGACGCCGCCGACCTTTACCCGGATGTGCGGGCCACTTTGGCCGCGCTCAAGGCGTCCGGCCGCACGGTCGTGATCGCGGGCAACCAGCCGCCGCAGGCCAAGCAGGCATTGCACCGCATGGACCTGCCGGTCGATCTGATCTTCACGTCGGCGGAGTGGGGTGTGGAAAAGCCCGATCAGGCGTTCTACCTCAAGGTCGCCGAGGTGTCGGCGGCCGCGCCGGGCACGATCTGCTACGTGGGCGACCGGCTGGACAACGACGTGCTCGCGGCCGGCCGGGCGGGCATGCGCACGGCGCTGATCCGGCGCGGCCCGTGGGGTTTCCTGCACGCGCAGCGGCCGCAGGCCGCCCAGGCCGATCTGGTCATCGACTCGCTCATCGAGCTGCCGGACCGGCTGGAGTCGTTGTGAGCCAGAGCATTCAGGTGGTCAACGCGTTCACCGCCGGCACGGCGCACAGCGGCAACCCGGCCGGCGTGTGCGTGCTCGACGGCGACGGCTTCCCCGGCGACGCCTGGATGCTGGCGGTGGCCGCCCAGCTCAACCTGTCGGAGACGGCGTTCGCCCACCGGCTCTCGCACGATCCGTCGGCCGACTGGGCGTTGCGCTGGTTCACCCCGGCCGTCGAGGTCGACCTGTGCGGGCACGCGACCCTGGCCACCGCGCATGTGCTGGCCCGGCCCGAGGTGCGCTTCGCCACGCGCAGCGGGGTGCTGCTGGCCCGCCGGGGCGAGGACGCCACGATCACGCTGGATTTCCCGGCCAACCCGCCCGTGCCGATGGTCGCGCCGCCGCCCGATCTCGGGTTCGACGGCGCGGTCGCGGTTTACACCACCGGCGCGCTGGGTGATCTGCTGGTCGAGCTGCCCGGCGAGCAGGCGGTGCGGGCGCTGGCCCCCGATCCGGCGGCGCTGTCGCGATTGGACTGCCGCGGGGTGATCGTGACGGCGCGGGCCGCGGCCGGCGCGGAGCACGATGGCGCCGGATACGATTTCGTGTCAAGGTTTTTCGCCCCGGCCGTCGGCATCGCGGAGGATCCGGTCACCGGCAGCGCGCACACCGCCCTGGCCCCGCTGTGGTCGGCCCGCCTGGGCAGGGATTCGGTTGCCGGGCTTCAGGTTTCGGCGCGTGGCGGGCTGGTGCGCACCCGGCTGCTGGGCGCGCGGGTGGAGCTTTCCGGCGCGGCCGTGACCGTCCTGGATGGACGGTTATTTCTTTAACCGATTCACAATCTTTTCTCTGGTACCAGATGAGAGCTCGGGGACATCGGCCAGCCGCGGCAGCAGGCCGGGCTCGACCGTGAGCGCCCGGAACATCTCCGCGATGCTCACGTCATGGCCGGGCTGGTGCACGACGCGCACGGCGTCACCGGCGCCGATGCGTCCGGGCCGCACCACGCGCAGGTAGGCGCCCGGCCGTGCCGCATGCGTGAACCGTTTGATCCACTGCGGCTCGGCCATCTTGGCCGCGAACGTGTTGCACGGGATCCGCGGCGCGGTGGCGGCCAGCACCACCTCGTCGCCGATCTGCCACTGCTGCCCGATCAGCGCACCGTTGACGTCCACGCCCAGCGTGGTCAGGTTCTCGCCGAACAGGCCGCCGGGCAGGGCACGCCCCAGCTCCGCCTCCCACCAGTCCAGATCCTCGCGGGCGTAGGCGTAGACGGCCTGCTCGTCGCCGCCGTGATGCCTCACGTCGAACACCTGGTCGCCGACCACGCCGCTGCCCAGGCCGATGGTCTTCGGGCCGGGCGGGCGCACGTACACCGGGCCGGACGCCGGGCGTTTGACGATGCCCGTGACACCGACGTCTTTGGCCGTGCTCACCTCGGGGACGGCCAGGTTGACCGACAAGATCGTGCCCACGTCAAGCACAATAGCTCGCGTGATCAGACCCGCCACCCCGGCCGACGTGCCAGACATCGCCCGGTTCATCCGCGAGCTCGCCGAGTACGAGAAGTCTGCCGACCAGGCCGTGGCCACCGACGCCGATCTGGCCGCGGCCTTGTTCGGGCCGGCGCCGGCAGCGTTCGCCCATATGGCGTGCGCCGACGAAGACGGCACGCCGGTCGGGTTCGCCCTGTGGTTTCTCAACTTTTCGACCTGGCGCGGCCGGCACGGCATCTACCTGGAGGACCTTTACGTCTCGCCGCACGCGCGCGGGCACGGTCACGGCCGGGCGCTGCTGGCCGAGCTGGCCCGCATCGCCGTCGAGCGGGGGCACTGGTGTGTGCAGTGGTGGGTGCTGGACTGGAACCGCCCGTCCATCGACTTCTACGAGTCGCTGGGGGCGGTGGCGCAGGACGAGTGGACCGTCTACCGCGTCTGGGGCGAGTCGTTGGCCCGGTTGGCCGCCTCGAGCACGGCCGCGAGCACGGCCGCGGTGTCGGCCAGCGAGTCCAGCACGGTGTGAGCGCCGGCCGCCCACAGGTCGGCGGCGGTGAAGATCCCGGTGGCGACGCCGACCGCGATCACCCCGCAGGCCAGGGCGCCCGCGATGTCGTGCGGGGTGTCGCCGATGACCACGGTCCGCTCCGCCGGCAGGGCGACACCGTATTTGTGTTGCGCCCGTTGGCGGGCCAGGCTCACCAGCAGGTCCCGCTCGGCGCCGTCGCGGCCGTAGCCGCCCACCTCGAAGTCGATCCCGGTGTCCAGGCCGAAGACGGTGAGTTTTTGCCGGGCCACCGGTTCGAGGTTGCCGGTGACCAGTGACTGCACCACGCCCGGCCGCCCGGCCAGGGCCGCGATCGCGGCGGCCGCGCCGGGCAGCGCCTGCCCGTGGCTGAGCATCAGCCCGGCCCGTTCCCGCGCGGCCTGCACCATGTAGCCGTAGAACGCCTCGATCAGCGGCTCCTCGGCCGGCACCCCGTGGGCGTCGAGCACGGCCAGCACCAGCGCCCGGTCGGTGCGGCCGGCCATGTCGGGCAGCCGGGTCAGCTCCAGCCCGGTCGCGGCCCGCAGCGCGGACGCGAAAATCCCCTGCCCGACACCGGGCGTGCGGACCAGGGTCCGGTCGATGTCCCACAGCACCAAGCGTTCCACGCCCTGCACCCGACCACGCCGCACGGTGCCGTGTCAAATGCCGGTGTCAAACGGCCGTGTCAAATGCCCAGCGCGGCGGCGGCCCGGCCGCGTTCGTCCTCGTCTCCGGTCTCGGTGGCGATCGCCAGGGCCTGCCTGTGCCGTTCGAGTGCTTCGCCGCCGCGGTCCATGGCGTGCAGCGTTTCGCCCATCGCGTTGAGGACGCTGGCCTCGCCGTAGCGGTGCCGGATGGCGCGGAAGATGTCCAGCGCCTCCTGCAGATGCCCGAGGGATTCGCGGTGGCCGCCCTGGCGGGTCAGGGCGGCGCCGAGGTTGCTCAGGGCGGTGGCCTCGCCGTCGCGGTGCTCGATCTCGCGGAACAGCCGCAGCGCCTCACGCAGCCGTGCGGCGGCCAGGGTCTCCTCCCCGTGCAGGGTGTGGATCTCGCCGAGGTTGGTCAGGGCGATGGCCTGCCCGGCGCGTTCGCCCAGCGCCGCGAAGATGTCGTGGGCGGCCAGGAACCGTTGCGCCGCATGGGTGTGCTCGCCGACGGCCGATTCCAGGTTGCCCAGGTTGGTCAGCGCGGCCGCCTCGCCGTAGCGGTCTTCGATCTGCCGGTAGAGCGCGACGGCCTCGCCGTGGCGGGCGGCCGAGGCGGCGAAGTCGCCCAGCCGCTCCTCGATGATGCCCACATTGGACAGACAGCGCGCCTGGCCGTGCCGGTTGCCGGTGTGCCGGTACAGCCGCAGCGCGCGGTCCAGCTGCGCGGTCGCGTCGCGATAGCGGCCCTGCAGCCGCAGGATGACCCCGGCGTTGGTGCGCAGGTGCGCCTCGGCTTCCGGGTCGCCCATCGCCCGCGCGGCCGCGATGGCGTGGTCGTGGATGGCCGGCGCCTCGATGCCGTGGCCGGCCTCCAGATAGCGGTACAGGGCCGCGGCCAGATTGACGGCGTGTTCGAGCCCCCCGTGCCGGACGGCGAACTGGCACACCCCGGCGAACGAGGCGAGCTCACCGTCCAGCCACGACAGTGCCGCGTCCGGGGTGAACGGCGCGCCGCCGGTTTTGACGTCCAGCCCGGCGCGCCGCCAGCTGGCGTTGCGGCCCGGGTGCAGGGCGTCGCTGGCGGCCACCGCGTGGCCCAGGTAGTGCTGCAGCAGCCGGTCGACGGCCGCCTCGCGTTCGGCCGCCGTGTCGTGGGCCAGGCTCAGCTCGGCGGCGTAGGCGCGCAGCAGGTCGTGCAGCGCGTACCGGCCCTGCGGGTCGCACCGCAGCAGGTGGGCGCTGGTCAGCCGGTGGATCAGCCGCGCCGCCCCGATTTCGTCCACATCGGACACCGCGGCCACGGGTCAGCACCTGAACCAGCCGGGCCTGCAGCAGCTCGTCGAACGGCGCATGCGTGGCGGCCTGCTCCACAATGGACAGTACTCGCTCGGGCGTGCCGGCGAGCAGGGCGAGATCGGCTGCTTGCCTTGCCGCCGTGGCGTATTCGCGGTCCACAGCGGTGAAGGCCGGGTGGGAGCGGGCCTGCCGATCGATGCCGCCGGCCGCCGGGCCCTGCCACAGCTCGAGTGCCTGCGCGGCCAGATGCACGGCCTGCCGGGGCCGGCCGTCGGAGGCGGCCTGCTGAGCCTGCTGCCACAGGTGCCGGTAGCGCAACAGGTCCAGGCTGCCGCCATCGACCTGAAGCAGGTAGCCGCCGCCTGAGCGGATCAGCCATCGTCCCGCTTCCCGTGTCGGCAGACCCGGCTGCATCAGCCGACGTAGCGCTCCCACATGGCCGTGTACCTGGTTGACGGCCGTGAACGGCGGATCCTGACCCCACAGCACGTCGACGATCTCGCCGACGCCGACCGGCCCCCCTCCGTTGACCAGCAGCAGGGCCAGCAGGGCCAGCAGGGCCAGCCGCTGCGGCGGGCCAAGCCCGATCTCGGTCCGGTCACGCCAGGCCCGGACCGGTCCCAGGACCGTGAACCGCAACTCCTCGAACGACAGCCGGCCACCGCCTCAACCCTGGCTCGACACCCAACCAATGACACCGCGCACTCAGATCCCATCACTGTTGGCACGCATGGACAACCGGCGATTCGTCTACATGCGTCGCGGATCACGCGATCGACCATCCGAAGGGGTTGATCTCACTCACCACCCGGTCACTGATCGCCCACAAGATACTCACCGCCGTCAACCTACCGTGACCTCACAGACATCGGGGGCCAACCAGCCAGATGCCGCACATGCCCGCATCACGTCGACAGGCAAGGGCAAGCAGGCCAGCCCAAGCCCCGGCTGGCCCAAACCATCCGCTTGATGCTCGACCGTTCAACGAAAGGACGGTAGGAAACATGAACCACTTCGGCAGATGACTTCACGACGTTTCCTGTTGAGTTGTACCAGCCTTCAGGCCGCTGGGTCAGCGTAGCCGTTCGCAAGCGTCGCCAAGGCGCAATCTTCCGACCCGGTAAGCCCAGGCCCAGGTGAACATACCGCGGGCGGCGACCTGAACAGCTACACCCACGACAGCAGCCGGCATTGAACTCGACGCCTCATCGGGCCGTTGAGCAAGTTGGCCAATCACCCCAGCCCCACAAGCGGTGCCCGGTTGGCCATCCCCACCCCGTAAGAAGAGGAGCCGCAAATGCTATCCAGCACTGCAATCCGGGTTCTGGCGGTGGTGTTGGCCGCGGCCGCGACGGTCACCGTCCGGCCCTCAGCCGCGCCCGCCGCGCCCAGCCTCGGCTTCGATGCCGAGACCCGGGCGCGGATGCTCGCCCAGGAACCGCTGAAGCAGGCCGCGTCCATCGTCCGCGATGCGATCCCGACCGTGGCGCTGTCGGGACATGCCGGCATCGTCCTTGACGACGGGCACGTGACGCTCTGGTGGAAAGGACAGCTTCCAGCCGCGGTGCACACGGCAATCGCCGCCGCACGGCGGATCGCGCCGGTTCAGGTACGCGCAGCCCAGCACTCACGGGCCGAGCTACGCGCGGCCGCGGAAACGATCGGCGCCTACATCAAAGCGCATCCGGACACACCACACCATTCGGTGAACCTGTCCTACGACGGTAGCGGCCTGACCGTCATCACCGAGCCGTCCGGAGGCCGGGCGGCCACACAGGCGACCCTGCCCGCCGACCTACCCATGCCGGCCGGCATCCCGGTCCGGGTGCTCGTCGAGCCGCGGCCGATCGACACGTGGGGCCGCTACGCCGACACCTCACCATTCTATGCCGGCGCCCGGATCCGCGAACTCAGCACCGGTGAGAACTGCACCTCCGGATGGGGTGTGACCGGTGCCGACGGCTGGTCCTACATGGTCACAGCCGGGCACTGCGGCCGGCTCGGCAGCACCTGGTGGAACGGCAGCCAGAACGTCAAAATCGGTGTGGCCGCCCGTGAAGAGCGTGCGCATGACATCCTGTTGATCAGCACGCAGACCGCCGGCCGGATGTATGACGGCGCCGCTGACGCGGCCGAGTTCACCAAGCGGGTCAATGGCTGGCAGTCGGCCTACCCCGGCGAGTGGCTGTGCACGTCGGGAGCGACATCAAGAGCCCTGTGCAACTACAGGGTCAGCGGCGAATTCCAGTACACGCGATGTGGCCGCGACCCCTACAACAACTGGCATTGTTACAGCGATCTCGTGCTCGCCGACCGGTTCGACAGCATACCCGCCTCCCGAGGGGGAGATAGCGGCGGTCCGGTCTTCTCCATCGTGGGGCAAGATCGCGTCATGGCGAAGGGCATCATCAGCGGAGTCCGCGAAAACTACCGTCTGATCTTCCAGGACTTCGAGACCATTCAACGCGACTTCAATGTCACCATACGAACCATCTAACCACGTTCACCCCACATACGGATGCCAGTCCCAACTGTCCAATCGGGACCGGCATCCGTAAATACAGTGGAAGGTCATGGCCGATCACCACGCGCAGAAAGACATCTCCTGCGGTTTGAGGACAACGACGAACGGCTTCTGCTGTATCCAGGCGGAACCTTGCTCGAGTACGGGGTACTCGGTCGGCGTCGACAAGTGGGATCCGTGGTTTGCGCGATCCGTCCAATACGCCACTCGTACGTTGCTGGTTGAGGTTTCGGCTTCCAACGCGGCCGGCCCCGAAGGTTTGGGGGACGGTACGGCCCACATTGGGGGAGCCCGAGATGACGATTGACACCACAAGCACGGTTGACGGGGAGTTCACTGTATTCCGTTGGGAGCCCGCAAACCCTCGCTTGTTCACGCTCGTCCGGATGAGGTGGGAGCTGACCTACACGAGCGGACAGCGGCCACAGGCGCCCACCTGGTAGGAGTCGGCGCCCGTTAGGCATCCGCGACTGGACAGCGTCGCTCGAGAGCGGCAGATCGTGACCAGTCTCTGCCTGCACATTTTCATTGAGCCTGTCCGTGATCGATTCTCACGCGGGTGGCCTATCCGTAAGTCGGCCGCATGCCTCGACGTCACCCCCATGATCTACGCCAGGTAGCAGACGCACTTGGAACGTCATGGCTGGCCGATCATGCCGCAGCCCCAAGGCCTTTACCCCGAGCACGCCCGGCCAACAACCTCATGATCTCCGGAAAGCCGCAAAAGCAACCTCGGCGAACTAAGAATCGCCCAGGACGAGGAAGCCACGGAACAACCGGCGTAAGCTGCGAATACGTTCCCAGCGACCCAGTCAGCCGACCCAGAGAATGTCCGATGCTTCCAATATGTCCCCGAGGGAAACCTGATGAACCAAGAACCGGTCTCCACCTGGACCTCATGCCAACCATCGGACTTGGGGCGAAGAGGTGGACCGGATGGTGGGGCTCTGGGCGACGGTGGCTCTTGACGAGCGCAAGCCGGTCGGCACTGGCTGGGTGACGATGGCGGACCCGGAGGGGCAAGCAGTTCCGCGTCGATCGCTGCCGCTGGTCGCGTCTAAGTGGTTTCGGCTGGGGTAGGCACGCGTACCGCTGAGCCAATCTCTTCCAAGAGCACGCTCAGTCCCCGATGCTCATGCGCAGTCGCCTCGACCGGTCGCGTTGGTAACACGGAATTTCCAGGACAGCACCGAGGCGTCGAGAGGGCAGCTACATCCAGATGTACTCCTCGGCGATCGCTCCGTCGCGCCGTTTCGCCACAGTCACCATCCGGCCGCCGCCTTCGAATTCTCCCACGACGCATGTCCACTCGTCGGATCCAAACTTGATCGGATGGGACGTTATCTGTGGGGGCGTTCCACCGCTGGCCTGGACAAGCGCCTTCATAGCGGCGATGTGCTCTCCGATGCCATGGGTCGGCGGCTGTCCGTGGACATCGACGAGCACGTCGTCGGTATGGAAGTGGGCGAACAGGCCGTGCCAGTCGGCGCCGTTCCACGCCTTGAAGTCGAGTTCGTCCATACTCTTCAGGTTGCGAGTGACCTCGTCGTCCGCCATGGTCAGGACTCCTTGTTGGCTCAGTCGGTCGCTAAAACGGGCGATGTCAGGATAACTCGATCCTTTCGGTAGGGAAGTCCGATTCATCCCATATGAGCCCGAGGGGTACCCAGACGAACTAAGAACCGATATTACGTTGCTGTCACCCGTTGGGGTGTAGTGCTTTTAGCTGGTCAGGGACACCACAGCCCGGTGGGGTTGGATGTTTGTACACTGTGTGACTCGTGCCTTCATGACCGGCTTGTTCCACTGCTGCCGAGGACCACGATGCTGAGATCGAGTGGCCAGTTCCCTCCACACGCGGGTACTGCTCGGGCCGGACCGTATTGGTGTGGTCGGTGATGCCGTGGATATGCCGTCCGGCTAAGCGTGAGGTCATCCAAGCGGCGAGTTGGCGGTCCTTCGCTCCAGAGGCGGTCGGGTCCTCAGCGGGCAGCGGGGTGACATGTTTGAGCCGCAGAAGGATCAGGGTCTGGTCCTGCTTGGCGCATTCGCGGGGGCGGTCACCACGCAGCTGTCTGGTGGCGCCGCTTGCCGGATATGTGACCTGGGTAACTGTCGTTCATGGGGGCTTGGGCTGTCTCGTCTTTGTTCACAGGAAACTAGCGAACGGAGACGTTATGAAGATCTTCATCGCCGGTGCGTCTGGTGCTATCGGCAGTCACCTGGTCGAACAGCTCGTGGCGCGAGGTCACGAGGTGGTTGGTACGACTCGTTCTGCGGTCAAGTTGAGCGCGCTGCGTGCCCTGGGCGCTGAGCCAGTCGTCATGGACGCGCTGGATCCTGAGTCAGTGGCCGATGCCCTGGCGAAGGCCGAGCCGGAGGTGGTGGTGCACCAGCTGACAGCGCTGGGCGGGCCGCTTGACTTCCGGCATGCCAGGCTGGCGGCGGTTGCCACTAACCGGCTGCGCACCGAGGGCACTGATCATCTGCTGGCGGCGTCGCTTGCCGTCGGCGTACGCAAGGTTGTGGCGCAGAGCAATGCGATGTGGATGCAGCGTACCGGCGGGATGGTCGTCGACGAGAACGGCCGCCTTGAGCCGAATCCGCCAGCCGATGGTGTGGAGGTCGTGGCTGCGTTGCGGCACCTGGAAAGCGCCGTGACCGGCATTACGTGGGCTGAGGGCATCGCCATTCGTTACGGTGGCTTCTATGGTCCCGGCACCGGCATCGAGTCAGCACCGGATGCGGTGATGGCCAAGCAGATCCGTGAGCGGAAACTCCCGATCGTCGGCGGCGGTAGGGGCGTGTGGGCGATGGTGCACATCGTCGATGCCGCCTCAGCCACCGTGGCGGCGATCGAGCGGGGCAAGCCCGGCATCTACCATGTGGCCGATGATGACCCCGCTGCGGTGAAGGAGTGGCTGCCGGTGCTGGCCCAGGCGCTTGGTGCCAAGCCACCACGCCGTGTTCCTGGCTGGCTCGTCCGTCTGATCGCCGGCGAGGTCCCCGTGGATCTGATGACGAAAGCGCGAGGTATCTCCAGCGAGAAGGCAAAGCGCGAACTGGGCTGGACGTTGCAGTACCCAAGCTGGCGCAAGGGTTTCGCCGAAGGACTGGGCTAAGCGATGTCAACGGCTGATCTCTACAGTGAGCTGCGGCCGCGGGCGTTTGCCATCGCGTACCAGATGCTTGGCAGCGTGAGCGAGGCCGAAGACGTGGTACAGGAAGCGTTTCTGCGGATGCATATGACCCTCGGGAAACAGGAGCAGATCGCCTCGCCGCGGGCCTACATCGCCACGCTGGTAACCCGGATAGCCATTGATCAGCTTCGTTCGGCGCGTGCGCGCAGGGAGAGGTACGTCGGAGAGTGGCTGCCTGAACCGCTGCTCACCGATCCGACGCCCGCCGACCAGGCCGAGATAGCTGACTCGCTTTCGCTGGCGCTTCTCGTTGTGCTGGAAACCCTGTCACCGCGGCAACGCGCCGCGTTCCTGCTGCGTGAGGTCTTCGACTACCCGTATGGGCAGGTCGCCGACATCATCGGCAGCGACGTTGACACTGCCCGGCATCTGGTGGCGAAGGCCAGGGCGCACGTTCAGCAACGCCGGCCGCGGTACTACGCGTCCCGGCAGCAGCAAGAGGAGCTGGCCCAGCGGTTCTTCGCCGCCACGGAACATGGTGACCTGCAAGCACTGGAGACCCTGCTCGCGCAGGACGTCGTGCTGCACGGTGACGGCGGCGGCAAGGTTCCCGCGTTGGGGCGGGCAGTCAACGGCCGCGACCGCGTGGCCCGGCTGTTGCTTACCTCAATGGCTGTCGTGGCGCCATTCGGCGGCATCCGCGTCCAGGCTGCGACCGTTAACGGTATGCCCGGTGCGCTGGTGCTCGACTCGCAGGGCCTACTGTTCGGGGTACTGGCGCTTGACATTGTCGATGGCGAGATCCAGGCGATCCACTCCATCGTCAACCCTGACAAGCTGCGCCATCTCGCCGAGGTGAGTGACCTCGGCGCGCAGATCCGGGCGGATCGCCAGCGCCGCAACGGTTAAGCCGCAATCTCAAGTACGCCTCTGAGCCTGTCCTGAAAGGATATATCGATGAATCTAGTTCTATGGATTGTTGCTGCCCTGCTTGCGGTGGCGCTGCTGATCAGCACGTCCAAGATGTTCATACCGCGAGAGAAGCTCGCGGCCAAGGGTGGTGCCGCGGCCCAGTGGATTATGGACTTCAGCCCGGGTGCGCTCAAAGCCATTGGAACGCTTGAGCTTCTGGCCGCCGCCGGCCTGATCCTGCCCGCCGCGCTCCACATCGCGCCCATTATGGTACCGGTCACCGCCACCTGTGTGGCGCTTCTGTTCACTGGCGCGGTGACTATGCGCCTTCGCCGGGGCGAGCGCGCAACCGTCATCCCCGACCTGATTTACCTTGCCCTGGCAGTCTTCCTGGCCTGGGGACGCTTCGGCCCAGCATCGTTCACCGCCTGACTGGAAAGGATGGCAGCATCATGTACCTCATTACTGGCGCTACCGGCCTCATCGGCCGTCCCCTCGTCGAAACCCTGCTCGCGCAAGGCGTGGCCGTCCGCGCCGTGACCCGCGACCCCGGCCATGCCCCTCCTTCCATCAGGCGTAGAAGTCGTTGCGCCCGAGGCGATTCACACCGCGCTCGACGGTGTGCGCGGGCTCTTCGTCCATCCGCGAGCGGCTAAGGACGACGTAGCGAACCTTGTGCGTCTGGCGCTTAGCCTCGATTCACGGGAAGCCGGCGTGGCCTGATCCTGGGTTGAGCCGGGTTTCTGCTGTGTTGTTCGTGCAGGTCACCGGGGCTTCGGACTGAGACACCTCAACTGGTCTTCCTGAATGATTCTTGGGCGGTGGATGGAGCGATTTGTGGTTGCTGGGGAGACGCCGGCCGGATGGTTGCGAGAACAGTAGACATCAAAGACTTCGCGGTGTGTCTGATGGGACCCGCTCACAATATCGGCGGAGATAGCTCTATCATGGTGTCATGTTGTTCAGGGAAACGTGTTGAATATGCGAGACGGGGCGGAGTTCTTCACGCAGCCGGTCAACGCGGCGCAGCGCCGTTACGAGGCGTTGCGGGCCTACCTTGTTGACAACGCGTCTGCGGTAGAGGTCGCCGACCGGTTCGGCTACACAGGCTGAAGTTTCGGGGTCTTGGAAATAATTACATGGGTGTAATTCGGTTATCCATGATGTGAAATACGCTGATGGTGGTGGGTTGACGCCGGCTGCACGGCAGCGGCGGGAAGCAGTACGTTTGCAGGCAGCACAGATGTTCGCTGCCGGGGTCCCGCCGGCGCAGGTCGCCGCGCGGCTGGAGGTGTCGGAGAAATCGGCCTACACCTGGCGGCGGGCATGGGCGGCCGGTGGACCCGACGCGCTGCGGTCCAAGGGACCCAGCGGCCGGGCCTCACGGCTCGATGACCGGCAACTGGCCCGGCTGGAGAAGATCCTCGACGCCGGAGCGGCAGCCTGCGGGTTTGCCGACCAGCGGTGGACCCTGGCCAGGGTGGCCACAGTGATCAGGCGGCGCATGCATGTGCGTTACAGCCTCAAGGGTGTGTCGCTGCTGTTGCACCGGCTCGGTTGGACGGTGCAGGTACCCAAACATCGTGCCGCCGAACGCGACGAGACCGCGATCGCGCGGTGGCGCCGCTACCAGTGGCCCGCGGTAAAAGGATCACGCGCAGGCTGGGCGCGACGATCGTCTTCGCCGACGAGGCAGGGCAAACGCTGAAACCAGCCAAGGCCCGCACCTGGGGCCGGCGTGGCAAAACCCCGATCGTGACAGTGCGGGCCAAAGGCGGCGCACGCATTTCCATCGCCGGGCTGGTGTGCTACCGGCCCGGACACCGCAGCAAACTGATCTACCGCACCATGATCTACCACGGGCGTAAAGGCGAACCGAAAGGCTTCCGGGAACCGGACTTCGCCGCCCTGCTCGACGCCGCGCACCAACAGCTGGGCACACCTATCGTCCTGCTATGGGACAACCTGGGTGGACACACCTCCACCTTGATGCGCCGCCTGACCGCCTCCCGATCCTGGCTTCGCGTCTACCAACTGCCCGCCTACGCCCCCGAGCTCAACCCCACTGAGGGTGTGTGGTCCAGCCTCAAACGCGGCCTGACCAACCTCGTCCCTGGAACCATCACCGACCTCAACCGGCTGCTCAAGACCCGGCTCAAACAAATGCAGCATCCTCCCGGACTCATCGATGGATTCTTTGCCGGAACTGGACTGTCACCCCCGTAACCCACCACACCCCGAAACCTCAACCTGTGCGCCTCTGGGTGGATGCCGAGCTGCTCGGCCAGACGCTTGACCACAGGTTTGGGCTCAGACTCCCGATACAAGCGCAGGGCACGTTCACGCAGCTCAGGTGGGTACTTACGAGGGGCGGGCACGGAAACCTCCT
>JBIOYB010000510.1:0-3603 GCA_044869915.1 Allorhizocola sp. | reverse complement strand
TTCTATAGCGGGAATCTCGCCATCTGTCCAATCTGGACACTGATTAGTCTCGCGCTGCCATCACACAGTCACACGTATCGACAGGGCGCTAGATCGAAAACATCGGACACCTTTACCAACAGGCTCTGATACACAAGCAGGATCGCGATCGTGGTCCCGTCCGGCGAAACCTGGTAGCTCTTGGGGCACCAGCATTCGTGATTGTGGTCGGTCGCGAAGGTGATTGTCACGTCCACGCCTGGGCCGGAGAGTTTGAGCTCCCGGCGTCCGGGCTCGGCGGGCTGTGGGGACAGGAGCAGTCCACCGGGCCGGATGGCGCCCAGCCCACCCGCGTATGGCACCTGTGACATCTTGCCCGAGGCCGGCTCGATCAGCTGGTATCCGCTGCTGTCGGATGGCCCGTCCATGAAGAGGAATCGGCCTTCGGGCGACCACATCAGCGGGGAGCCTTGGATCTCCATCGTGGGATGTTTCCCGTTGAGGTCGCGGATCAGGTAGCGCTTGTCGCGCGCATATCCCGCTTTGCGGTGGCCGAGCCAGCGGCCGTCGGGTGACAGGGTGGCGAGCATCGTGCCGTTTCGGCCTTCGCCGCTGGGTGGCGAGGGTAGCCGGAGGTGCTGCCCCGAGGAGAGCACGAGGTGTGGCGTCAACGATTCACCCGTATAGAGCAGTGCGCCGACGCCGATGTGGCCGCTTGGTGGCAGGGGCGGCACTGTGCCGTCGGGCTGGGATATCTCGCCGGGTGGCTGCGCGAAGGTGAACCCGGTTTGCGTGGGCCCGGGGGCGGCAGGCGAACCGCAAGCCGCCAGAAAGAGTATGGCGAAGATCGCCGCCAAGCGTCTCATGAACTGAATATAACGCTCGACGGTATATAACGTCTACTGTGCGGACCCGATGACCGGGCGGACCTCGACCATGCCCAGCGAGGACTCGGGCAGTTGCCCGGCGCGCTCGGCGGCGGCCTCCAGGCTGTCGCACTCGACCAGGTAGAAGCCCGCGAGATACTCCTGCGCCTCCGCGAACGGCCCATCGGTGCCCTGGATGCGCACGCCCTGCGCCGGGTCGGCCAGCGCGGCGGAGGTCAGTTGTTCGCCCGACGCCTCGAGCGCCTTCTGGAAGTCGGCGTGAATGCGCCAGCCCTCGGCACGCTGCTCGTCGGTGAATCCCTCCCACAGGCCTTCAGCGCCAGGTTCAAATGGATGAGGATCATGTACTTCACGAGGTCGAGAATAGGTCGCCGGCTTCTACGTCTCTGTGTGACCGCGAGCCAAGGAGTAGATACATCATGAATGTTTTATTGACCGGGCTGGCGTTTGGCGAGTCCCCGCGCTGGCACGATGACCGCCTGTGGGTGTCGGACATGGGCGCGGGCGAACTGATCACCGTCGACCTCGATGGCAAGCGCGAGCTGGTGGCCGAGATCGCGGGCATGCCGATGGGGTTGGGCGCGCTGCCCGACGGCCGCATGCTGATCGTCTCGTCGCGCGACGGGCGCTTGCTGCGCCGCGAGGCCGACGGTGCGCTCGCCGAATACGCCGATCTGGCCGCGCTGTCCGGATTTCCGTGGAGCGACATGGCCGTCGACGGCCGGGGCAATGCCTACATCGGCAACATCGGGTTTGAGTTTGGCGTGGGCGAACCGGCGCCAGGCACGCTCGTGCTCGTCACACCCGACGGCTCCGTGCGCGAGGTCGCGGACGGATTCGGCTTCCCCAACGGGATCGCGGTCACGCCCGATAACGCGTCTCTGATCATCGCCGAGTCGTACGCCAATCGGCTCACAGCGTTTGACATCGCCGCGGACGGCACGCTGTCGGGGTGGCGCGTGTGGGCGGAGCTCGGCGATGGTGTGCCGGACGGCATCTGCCTCGACGCGGGCGGCGCGGTCTGGTACGCGGATGTGCCCAACCGCCGCTGCGTGCGCGTGGCCGAGGGCGGGAAGGCGCTGCGGACCGTCGACGTCGACCGCGGCTGCTTCTCGTGCGCACTGGGCGGGACTGATGGGCGGACGCTGTTTATCACCGCGGCCGTGTGGGATGAGGAGGCGATGACGTTCGGTGGGCCGCGCACCGGCCAGGTGATCAGCGTTGACGCACCCGAGCCCGGTGTCGGCTGGCCGTGATGGCCTATCGCGAAACACGCTCGGCACTTGAGGCTGGAAGCCGAACTCGGTGCCGGCGGGCCGTGAACTTGACCGTCAATGCGGCGATCAGCCGTCTGATCGCCCGAAGCACGAGGATCGCGAGCACGATCGTGCCCGCCAGGGCGAGCGCAAGCCCGCCCGCGATGGCGCTGTCTGGATCGCCCGTGGAACACCTCCGGACTCGTGGCGAGAGCGGGCCTCCAACCCCAAGGAGGCCCGCTCTCACGGATGGATCGTGCTGCTTGCGAAAGGTGGTTTTCTCGAGGAAGCGGGTGTTACCCCTTGGGCACCCACTTCCATTGCTGACCATGCTCGGTCTTGAGCGTGTGGAGCAGACTGCGGGCGCTCATCTCGTCGCCGAAGTAGTGCCGGTGCCGCTGCGCCCCGATGCCGCCGTGGCGCGCCTCGACGCACCACGCCTCGCCGAAGCGCTTGAGCCACAGGTCGCTGCGCTGATCCTGCCCGAACTTCCCATTCCACCAGCACTCCAACAGCTCGCCCGCCAGCGATCGGGCCCTCGTCTCAAGCCTCAGGGTCATGTCTCCACCCTATAGAACACGTGTTCGAAGTGGCAAGAGTGAAACGAGGTCGCGGGGCGTCACGCAGCGTCACGCTTGGTCCAGTGATCTCGTTGCATATGGCATGGACGTGTTCTCGCGGACCTTCCTTCCGGCCTCAAGCGAGGCCGGAATCCCGATGGCGACCGTGAGCCGGCACATGCCGGTCTTCCGGCGCTGCGTGGAGCCCGACGACGCGACGGTCCTCGTGACCAGGGCGCATCGGCCGGACCGCCCGCTCAGCAATGAGTTTCTGCTCCTACTCACCTACCGGCGACTCGTGATCACGCAGGAGAGCCGCATCTTCAAGCGGTTGCGCCTGCACCTGAACACCGAGCTGCGCCACCTTGCCAACATCACGTGGCATCCCGACCCGCGCCTGTCCGCCATCGAACTCGCCGCCACGGCGATCGACGGCATCCGGGAACGGTTCTGGATCCACGCCGGACACCCGAAACAGGTGTGGCACCTGGACGCCCTGTTCAGTCACCTGTTCCGGACGCGGACAGCGACCCAGCGCTCGCACGAGCAGATCGGCTTCAGTGATCATCTCGTGAGGGTCTGACGGAATCCTTACCCGACTCTTACACGGCTCGGACATTATGGGCCGGTGACGGATAAGGGTCTGATCCTCGTGGTCGAGGACGAGCGGCCGATCGCCGAGCTGGTCCGGATGTATCTGCAGCGCGACGGCTTCGGCGTCGAGCTCGAGTCTGACGGACACGCCGGGCTCACGAGCGCGCGCAAACTGCGACCGGCCGCCTGCATCCTCGACATCGCCCTGCCGGGCCTCGACGGTACCGAAATATGTCGAAGACTACGGGCGGAGGACATCTGGATACCGATCATCTTCCTCACCGCGCGCGACGACGAGGTCGACCGGATCGTCGGGCTGGAGCTGGG
>JBIOYB010000509.1:0-6318 GCA_044869915.1 Allorhizocola sp. | reverse complement strand
TGTCCGGCTCGTCGGTGCACAGCAACACGGTGGGCTGTGAGCCCGCGGCCCGTCCGGCGTCTTCGAGCGCGGTCCACACCTCGCCCGGTACCAAATCCGCAATCATCTCCCCGGACCTTGACGCCTATCTGCGTGGTGCCGGGGAGATGATTGCGGATTTGGTACCGGGCGAGGTGTGGACCGCGCTCGAAGACGCCGGACGGGCCGCGGGCTCACAGCCCACCGTGTTGCTGTGCACCGACGAGCCGGACATCCCGTGGGAGCTGGCCCGCGTCCCAGGCCGGGAGGTGTGTCTGGGTGCGCGTGCCCGCGTGGGCCGGTGGGTCGTCCATTCACGGGGGTCGACGCCGATCCCGCCCCGCACCCTGGAGGTCACGCGGATGGCCGTGGTGACCGGCCGCTACGAGACCGGCGCGCTGCCCGAGGCTGACGCGGAGGCGGCACAGCTGCTCAGCGTGTACGACACGGTGCGGGTGGAGGCGAGCGCCGGCCCCGTTCGCCGATTTCCTTGCGCGGCAACGGTCTGCGGGCCAACTGGCCTACCTGTATTTTGGCCATCCCGCGCTGGAGATGCGCATGCGGCGGCCTGCTTCCGGCCGGGCATAGGCCGGCTGGGCGGCCACGACCCTCGGCCCGGTGCCGCGCTAGGACGGCAGGTCGCGCAGGTCGGGCTCGGGCAGCCAATCCGTCGCGGGGTCGAAGTGTAGCCAGTTGCCCTGTGCGCTGGCCTTCACGAGCAGCTCGAACAGGTGCGCCAGGGTGGGGTGGGGGTTGTCGTCGCGCCAGATCGCCGACCACGGCAGGAACGGTGTGGGCGACAGCGGGATGACGGCGATGTCGGCGGGCAGTGTCCATTGTGCTCCGACAGGGGTGACCCGATGCGGGTGGCGCCGAAGGTCGTCCAGCGTATGTTCGACACCGAGATTCAACGCCGAGGCTTCCACCGGTACCCCCAGATGATGTGCATAGGCTTTTAAAAGCCCGACCAGCTCGCTCGGCTTGTCGGTGAAGGGAAGCCACAGCCCGGTGCCGCGCAGGTCGCCCGCCGTCAGCACGGGCCGGTCCGCCAGCGGGTGTCCATTCACGACAGCCGCCGCGACCGGTTCGAGGAACAACAGCCGGCGCGAAACGCCTGCGGGCCAGGGGCGGCCGAGGTCGTGCGGGCGTCCAAACGCGACATCCAGCTCGCCTCGCTCGAGCGCCGCGAGCGCGCTGCCGAGCCCGCGCCGCATGCTGAGCTCTAGGATGAGTTCGGTGCCGGAGGCGAGCTGGCGCATGACGCGCAGCGGCACATGGACCGGTCCCCATACATCGATGCGCAGTGGCACGGTGGAGGTGCGGGCCGCCGCGATCGCCGTGTCGGCAAGGCTCAGCAGGGCGCGGGCGTGCGGCAGGAAGCGCCGCCCGGCGTCGGTCAGCGCCACGGCCTGGTGGTCACGCAGCAGAAGTGGCTCGCCGAGCGTGGCCTCAAGGCGCTGGAGGCGTTTGGAGACCGCCTGCTGCGTGAGGAACAGCCGGGCCGCGGCGCGCCCGAAGTGCAGCTCCTCGGCTGCGCAGACGAACGCCCGCACGTGCGCCAGATCCAGGTCCATATTCCCTACCTTGCCCGACAACCTTGCCTGACAACCATCGGTTGGCAAACGGAAAAACACTGTTGTTCGACGGGCACGGCTCCGGGCTGTTTCCTGGAATCATGAATACGCAAGGCATTGCCGCGAACGTGCCCTTTACCGCGCTGCCGCCCCGTTCGTCCTCCGGCGGGGAATTGGTCATTGTCTGGCACATGCTTGACGCGCCGCGCAACGAAATCGCGATGGCGTCGGCGCTCCCGCTCGAGACACTTGACGCGTGGCGCGTGTATCTGCAACTGCCCATGCTGCGCCACGAGATGCGGGATCCCGTGCTGGACATGCTCGGTCCCACCGTCGAGCAGTCCGTCGAACGGTTCCCGGCCGTGCTCAAAGCGTTGCGGCGCGAGTTTCCGGTCGGCGACGGGCCGGTCAGGCTGGTCGGCGCGTCGATCAGCGCGCTCACCGTGCTCGAGCTGATCGGCGAGACGGATGTGGCGAGCGCCGTGCTGATCAGCCCGGCCATCCAGCTGGCGCGCGTGGTCGCGGCCAATGAGGCGGCGTTTGGCATGGCCTATCCGTGGTCGGATGCCTCGCGGCTGCTCGCCGACCGCTACGACTTCGTCGCGCGCGCCGATGAGCTGGCCAAACACGGCGTGCCCATGCTGCTGGTCACGGGCGAAAACGACGACGCCAACTTCCGCGAGCCGGCCGAGCGGCTGTGGCAGGCGCTGCCCGGCATCAGCTCGCTGGTCACCGTGCCCGGGATGGGCCACGCCCTGTCCGAGGAGCCCGGCATCGAAGAGGCGCCGCAGACGCCGCACGCGGTGACGGTGGACGCCATTGTCTCCGACTGGCTGTCGCGTCACTAGCCCTGACATGGGGCAAGAAATGGGAAGGCGGGCGCGTGCGCCCGCCTTCCGGTTTACCTATTGAGAAGGTTGATTTCTCTGTTTGTCCCGCATGTTGGTCGCCTTGTCGCGGGCCTTGGTGCCCGTCTCGCGCGCCCGGTCCGCGGTCTTCTGCCCGGCCTTCTGCCCAGTCTGCGGCCCGGCCTGCTGCCCGGTCTGCTGCAGGTCGTCGCGCGTCTCTTCGCCACGCCGTGACGCGTCGTCGCGCATCTCTTCGCTGCGCCGCCTGGCTTCGTCGGCCGCTTCCTCGCCGCCGGGCACGTTGGGCATGTTGCCGCTGCTCTTAGACATGATCACTCCCCCATGTAATCGGCCGATCCCGGTGGGATGGCCACCCCGCGCTTACCCCTCCCCACGTAGGGCAAACCAGCCCTTGACGATCTCCTCGACGTCGAGCTCCCGGATTATCACCGGCGGGCCATCGAGAAACCCGCGCTGGGACTTGACGATCCGCTCGTTGAGCGCCGCCACGATCCGGCGAACCTCCGATTCGGTGCGGCAACGGGCAATCGTGTCGCTGAGGTCCTCAACCTCGCGACGCAGCAGCAACGTCGCAGGCGCCGCGCCGGTGATGCGCTCCCGCTCCACCCACCGCTTGAGCCACCATTCCTCGTCATAATGCTCGCCCGCACCCGGCAGCGGTTTGCCGGCGCCCGGCAGGTTGTCGAACTCGCCGCGCTCCTGCGCCTCGCGGATCTGCTTGTCAATCGGGGATTCATAAGACATAAACAAAATCACCGGCCTCCCGTCAGAAATAATCAAGCAGGGTCGGTTGCGGTCCCATCGTGGCGCTGTCCATGATTTTTTTGGTACGCGGCGAGCCTCCACTGAGCGTTCCCGTACGCTCTATGATCGTGGTCGACACGGCCCCCGCATACCACAACGCCAGCCCGCGCGGGTCCAGACGCACCTCACCCGTCCCGCCCGGCTCCAACTTGCCCTGCCCGCCCGCGAGCACCAACCGGTGCGGCCCTTCGTTCCACGGGCACTCACTGTCGCTCAAATACAGGTCGATCTGGGCGTCGAGATGCTCGGGCCAACCGCGGGCGGCGATCGCCCCCGCCGCGTCCACGATGCGCAACATCCATGGGTCGCGCGACTCGACCCGCGCCGCCTTGGTGTTGAGCGTGAACCACGCGGGGTCGGGTGTGGACAGTCGCATCACGGTGGTCGGCGCGACGCTCGCCCACGTGCCGAGCATGGCCAGCATCGTGTCGGTGGCCTCACGCGTGGCGCCGATCAGGTCGTAGACGGTGACTTTGCCGGACGCGTCGTAGCGCGGCCCTCTATTCCAACTGGTGTAACCGATCGGCGTGCCGTCGAGGCCGGCCGCGACCGTCAGGCCGTCGAAGCTTCCCAGCAGACTGTTGCCCGCGAACAGCGGGCCCTCCCGGTCCATCAGACCGGTGCTCTCGCGCGCCACATCCGCGTATAGCCCCTTTATCGCCGCCACGTCGGCCTCGGTCGCCGGCCGCAACGTCACGCCGGCGCTCGCCCGCGCGGCCGCGAGGCTCCCGGTCGGCATCGCGTAGTAAGTCAGCGCGCCCACCTCCTCCCAGCCGAGCCTGCGGTAGGGAAACGGGGTCGTGGGGAACAGCGTGCTGATCACGGCGCCGCGGTCACGGGCGTGCCGGAGCACCTGCGTGAGCACCTGCCGCACGAGGCCCCGGCCGCGCACCTCGGGCTGCACCGCCACGCCCGCGATGCCCGAGGTGGGCACGACCCGCCCGCCGAACCACTGCCCCTGCGCGCGGTCAACCGCCTTGGCCACCAACCGGCCACCCTCATCGAACATGCCCAGCGACTTGCGCCCCGGCGTGTCCGACGTCCACCCCTGCGGCATCTCGCTGTCGTGATATCCGAACGCGAGGCTGCCCATCCGCCAGGCCTCGGGCTGGTCTTCGGCGGTCAGCCATCTCATCTCATGCACGCCGCCAGTCTCTCACCGCCGTCCACCGCTTTGTCATCCTGCCTGGTGGCGCAGGATGGCCAAGACCTTCCACAGCAGCGCCACCAGAGCGCCCGCACCCACCGGCCCGCCATCAACGGGTGCTCAGCCGTCGCACACGCCCGCGATCAGTGAGCGCACCGCCTGCTCGCGGAAGAACCCGGTGTGCGTCACGCCCGCCAGCACCATCGGATCGGGCACCACATCCGCCCCTGACGTGGGCACGACCAGATCGTTGGGCTCGCCGAACACGGTATCGGCCACCGCGCCCGCCGCCCGCGCCGCAAGCGAGGCGCCCTCCAAAGCCCTGAAATGGGACCCGATCGCGACCGTCCGCTCCGCCGCAGCCTTGAGCCCCTGGAGAAAGTCCCCACCCGGCCGCATCGCCGTCAGCCCGTCGAGTCCACTCACGACACCCGTCGCCAGTTGCTTGGCCACCTCCACCACCGCCGCGAACGGTACCGCCACCGAGTCGTCGGCGGCCAGCGCGAACGCGTTGCTCACGGCGTCGATGAACGTCGCCAGGCGGTCCGGATCGGCCAGCACCGTCGGCGGCCAGGTGCTCAAACGTGGCCCGAGCCCGGCTGAACGTCCCGTGCACGAGCATCAGCACCGGCCCACCCTCCAAAATGGACCAATCGTCGGGGGCGACCGGCTCCAGCGAATCGCCTGCCAGCCCGAACCCGTAGCCGCGATGGGCCCGTTCCCACGCGCGCACCATCGGCACGCCCGCCGCGCGCGCCACCGTCTCGACCGGAAACCGCAACAGGTGCAACGTGAACTGCACGCCCACCGCCAGCAGCCCGCGCTCATCGGCATCACCCGCGAGCGGCACCTGCCGCACCGGCACACTGAACGCGTCCACCTCGCCCGACCGTTCGCCACCCCCGGACCGCACCGGCATGTGCCACCGAAGCACGCCCGTCGCGTCGACCTCGAGCAGCAGCTGCCGCTCGCCCGTCACCGGCGCCCGCACCTCGACGTCGATCGCGCCACCCGGCCGCCCCGCGACCCGATCCACGACCACCGACGCGACCGGCCGCACCCCCGCGCTCTCAAGCGCCCCAGCGATCACGGGCGGCAGCCCACCACCGGGATCACGGACACCCCCCGACCCCACGGCCCGCACGCCTCGCACCTCGCCACCGGCCGCCCGGGACCTGATCCGCAACGGCCCGGCCGTGACCACGACACCGGGTTGAAGAATCGCCATATATGGATTCTGCCCCGCCTAGCCGACCTTCGTTGGCCGGCGGTCGCCGGAGGCTTTGTCACCGGCTCGCCCGGCTGTTTCGGATCGTCCACGCGCCGATCCTGCCCCGGGCACGCCGCTGATGTGATAACCGTTGGACATAATGGGCTAACGGTTATACGGGAGGACCCAAATGCAGCAGGAAGTGTTGCTGGCGATGCTGGCCAAGGAGCCCTCGCACGGCTACCAACTGCGCGCGCGGCTGCGCGACGCGCTCGGCCCTCTCGGTGACGCGCTCAACGCCGGGCACGTCTACGTCGCGTTGACCCGGCTGGAAAAGGCCGGCCTGTTAGCGGTCGAGAAGCAGGCCGACGGCGCCGACCGGCCGGACCGCAAGGTGTATGCGCTCACCCCCAAGGGCCAGCAGCGAGTCGCCGAGTGGATCGCCGAGGTGAGCCGGCCGAAGCCCGACCTCGCGGAGTTTCATCTCAAGCTGATCGCGGCCGCGTCGGCCAGGCTGGCCGACCCGCTCACCATCGTCGACACCCAGCGCCGTGAGCTGCTGCGCCGGCTGCGTGACGCCCAGCGCGCCGCCATGGCCGAGCCGGATCGCTCCGACGCGGCGCTGCTGTTGGAGGGCATCGCGCTCCGGCTTCAGGCGGACCTGCGCTGGCTCGAGGCATGCGAGAAGAACTGGAC
>JBIOYB010000508.1:0-2173 GCA_044869915.1 Allorhizocola sp. | reverse complement strand
CGCACACGATGACCATCAGCACATAGCCGACCCCGCGCGACCACAGGGCCGTGCCGAGCAGGTAGGTGCCGATCCCCGCCCCGATCCCCGCGACGAAGGCGACGAACAGCGACGCGCCTTTCGCCGGTACCCCCAAAAGAAAAAAGGCTTTTATCAATGCCGGAAACAGCGGGAAAAACGCGAAGCCATTGCCGACGCGGACGCCTTGATCATTATATGTGTACCCGTGGGGGTAACCCTCGGTGGCGACGTTGATGAACCAGCCGCCGTCCCAGATCAGCAGCACGCCCGGCAGGACCGACGGCTTCATCCATTCGATCACCAGCAGTTGGCCCGCGCGCAGCAACGCGACGATGACGGCCGCCAAGAGCACGCCGTTGACCCCGCCGGCCCGCTCCCACAGCGACGGCCGCACGGACGGCCCCGCCATCACTCCGTCGCTTCGGGGTGTTCCAAGTCGACCAGGCGAGCGGTCAGGGCGCGCCACGCCTCCTCGGCAGCCCGCTGCTCCGCCTCCTTCTTCGACCGCCCGGCCGAACCGCCGAACCGCTCGTTGCCGATGACGGCCCACGCGGTGAACGTCTTCGCGTGATCCGGCCCGGTCTCGGTGATCGCGTAGTCGGGCACGCCCCACCCGTTGGCCGCGGTCAACTCCTGCAGGCTGGTCTTCCAGTCCAGGCCGGCGCCTCGTCGCGCCGCCTCGGCCATCAGCGGATCGAACAGCTTGCGGATGACCTCGGTCACCACCTCGATGCCATGCTGCAGGTAAACCGCGCCGAGCAGGGCCTCGAACGTGTCGGCGAGGATCGAATCCTTGTCGCGCCCGCCGGTCAGCTCCTCGCCCCGGCCCAGCAGCAGGTGCGGTCCGACGCCCTCGCTGCCCAGCGAGCGGGCCACCCCGGCCAGCGCCCGCGCGTTGACCAGGCTGGCACGCAAGCGCGCCAGCCCGCCCTCGGGCAGGTCGGGATGGTTCTCGTAGAGGGCAGCGGTGATGACGAGCCCGAGCACCGCGTCACCGAGGAACTCCAGGCGCTCATTGGTCGGCAGACCACCGTTTTCGTAGGCATAAGACCGGTGGGTCAGCGCCCGCTCGAGCAACTCAGGCTCGATGGACACGCCCAGCGCGCCGGTCAGGTCCTTGTTTTTAGACATCGCTACCACCCCTCAGCTATCGGTGAGGGGTGGGAAATGCGCGGGTTCGCGCCACGATCGAAGAGGTCAGACTGCGAGGATTTGGCGGCCGTTGTAGGTGCCGCAGACGCCGCAAGCGGCGTGAGGCAACTTCGGCGATTTGCATTGGGGGCAAGGCTGGGTCTGCACCGCGGAGACCTTCCACTGCGCCCGGCGGTGACGGGTGTTGCTACGCGACATCTTGCGCTTCGGGACAGCCATGGTTCCTACTCCTCGGTGTGCTCTTGCAATCTGCCCAACGCCGCCCAACGCGGGTCGATCTGCTCGTGGGTGTGCCCCTTCGGCAGCTCGTCCCAGCGCACCCCGCAGTCGGGGCACAACCCTGGGCAGTCCTGCCGGCACAGCGGATTGACCGGCAGTGCCAGCACCACCGCGTCACGAAGGGCCGGCTCCAGGTCGATCAAGTCGCCCTGCACCCGCCCGACCTCGTCATCGTCGGTGGTCTCATCCGTGGTGCTGTTTTCATAGGCAAACAGCTCCTGGATCGGTACGGCCAGATCCTCGTTGATCACGGCCAGACAGCGCCCGCACTCGCCCTCCAGCGGACCCGAGATGGTCCCGGTGACGAGCACACCCTCCGACACGGACTCCAGCCGAAGCTCGAGTCGCAGGTCGGCGCCTTCCGGCACGCCGATCATCTCCACGCCGAGGTCTGCCGGCGCCGGAACGACCCGCGAGAGCGTGCGCATCGCCCCGGGGCGGCGCGGGAGGTCTCGGGTGTCGAGGACCAGCGGCGCACGAGGGTCGAGGTGCTTCACAGAACGTTGCGGCATGACAAAACTCCGGCCGGGAAAAAGGCCGACGAAGAAGATTACCTGAATTGGCGTTGCTTCGTCGAATCGGGCGGTCAGGTTAGAACGGTAGCGGGCGCTCGTCCTGCTCTGGCACGAACGAACCGATCTCCCGCAGGGCGTGCATCTTATCGCGGCCCCGCTCGATAGAGGCGAGCGCCCGGGTCAGGAACTGCTCGAAGTTGGCCAGC
>JBIOYB010000507.1:0-3860 GCA_044869915.1 Allorhizocola sp. | reverse complement strand
TCAAGGTGCTCGACGCCCTGCTGGCCTCGTACGACGTGAAGGTGGAGACCACCGAGTACGACCTGGGCGCACGCCGCTGGCACCGCACCGGTGAGGCGCTCCCCGACGCCGTCCTCGCGGAGCTGCGCGGCCACGACGCCATCCTGCTCGGTGCCGTGGGTGACCCGACCGTGCCGCCCGGGGTGCTGGAGCGCGGCCTGCTGCTGAAGCTGCGCTTCGCGCTCGACCATCACGTCAACCTGCGGCCGGCCAAGCTGTTCCCCGGCGTGCGCTCGCCGCTGGGAGACAAGCAGATCGACTTCGTCGTCGTACGGGAGGGCACCGAAGGGCCGTACGTCGGGAACGGCGGGTCGATGCGCACCGGCACGCCGCAGGAGATCGCGACCGAGGACAGCGTGAACACGGCGTACGGCATCGAGCGGGTGGTGCGCCACGCGTTCGGCCGGGCGCGGGCCCGGCCGCGCAGGAAACTCAGCGTGGTGCACAAGACCAACGTGCTGGTGCACGCGGGAGGGCTATGGTCGCGGATCGTGGCGCAGGTCGCGGCCGACTTCCCCGACGTCATGCACGACTACTTGCACGTCGACGCCGCCACCATCTTCTTCGTGACGCAGCCCGAGCGCTTTGACGTTGTCGTCACCGACAACCTGTTCGGCGACATCCTCACCGACCTCGCCGCGGCGATCGCGGGTGGGATCGGGCTGGCCGCCAGCGGCAACCTGGACGTGACCCGAACGAACCCGTCCATGTTCGAGCCCGTGCACGGCTCGGCACCCGACATCGCCGGGCAGCAGAAGGCCGACCCCACGGCGACCATCCTGTCCGTCGCGCTGCTGCTCGAGCACCTCGGCTTCGCTGAGGCGGCGCGCCGGGTCGAGGACGCGGTGGCCGCCGATCTGGCCGAGCGCGGCGACGCGGTTCGCAGCACGAGCCAGATCGGGGACGCGATCGCGAACCGGGTCCGCCGGTCATGACCGCCACCCGAGATCGGTCGCCACGGTCGGCCCGGCACGTCACCCGACCGGCGGGTAACGTTCGGCCCATGACGGGTGTCGGTTCCCTCGAGTTCACGGTGTCGCTCAACCAGTCGCCGGTGCCGGATGCTCGGCGGGCGCAGATCCTCGCCAACCCCGGGTTCGGGCAGGTCTACACCGACCACATGGTGAGCATCCGGTGGACGGTGGCGCAGGGGTGGCACGCCGGCGCCCTGCGCCCGTACGGCCCGCTCTCCCTCGACCCCGCCACCGCGGTGCTGCACTACGCCCAAGGCATCTTCGAGGGGCTCAAGGCCTACCGGCAGCCCGACCGGGGTGTCAAGACGTTCCGCCCCGAGGCCAACGCCCGGCGCTTTCAGCGGTCGGCGTCGCGGCTGGCGCTGCCCGAGCTGCCCGTGGACGTGTTCGTCGACGCGGTCGATCTGCTGATTCGCGCCGACGCGGCCTGGGTGCCCGACCAGGTGGAGCAGAGCCTGTATCTGAGGCCGTTCATGTTCGCCTCCGAGGTCTTCTTGGGCGTCCGCCCAGCCGCGGAGGTCAGCTTCATGGTCATCGCCTCGCCCGCAGGGGCGTACTTTCCGCAAGGCGTGAAGCCGGTCTCGATCTGGCTGTCGGAGGAGTACACGCGGGCGGCGCCCGGGGGGACCGGGGCGGCGAAGTGCGGGGGCAACTACGCGGCGAGCCTCGTCGCGCAGCAGGAGGCGCTGGCCCACGGGTGCGCGCAGGTCGCGTTCCTCGACGCGGTCGAGCGCCGGTGGATCGAGGAGCTGGGCGGCATGAACCTGTGCTTCGTCCACGACGACGGATCGATCGTGACCCCCGAGCTGACCGGCACGATCCTCCCCGGCGTGACCCGCGACTCGATCCTGACGATCGCCGCCGATCGGGGTCACAAGGTCGAGGAGCGGCGGATCGGCATCGACGAGTGGCGCGACGGCGTCGCCTCGGGCCGGATCACCGAGGTGTTCGCGTGCGGTACTGCAGCCGTGATCACACCCGTGGGGCTGCTGAGGTGGCGGGGCGGTGAGCTGCCGATGGGCAACGGCGGCATCGGGCCGGTGACCACGTCGCTGCGCAAGACGCTGCTGGACATCCAGCACGGCCTTGCCGACGACCCGTACGGTTGGATGCACGATGTGGTCTGAGGCACGACGGCCTACCTGAGTCGCCGCCCCTGTTCCGGCCGCGTTGTTTGCCGCCCTGCGTGCCCCCCGTTTTGGCAGAAGGCCACCTCATGCCAGACCTGAGGTGAAAACCCCCTCAGGCGGCAGTGACGGTGGGTTGGGCGGTGACGTGGTAGCCGAGGTGTTCGAGCTGTCGGATAAGTCGGCGTGCATGTCGCTGGGGGTCGTGGGTTCGGAAGTAGTCGACGCCGAGGTCGTGGTAGGCCTGGTCGCGGTCAAGCATGTGGTAGGCGGAGACCAGCAGCGAGTGCTGGACCGCCTTGAGCGCCTTGGCGTGGCCTCGCCGGCCCTTGAGCCGGGCGTACTGCGCCGACAGGTAGCTGTCTTTGGTGCGGATACCGGCCAGCGCCGCGTCGTGCAGGTAGACGTCGAGCCATTTTGGGCCGTTGCGGGTGCGCCCGGTCTTGTTCCGTCCGGCGGATTGGTGTTGCCCGGGACACTGTCCAGCCCAGGAGGCCAGCCGTTCCGCACTGCCGAATCGGGTCATGTCCACGCCGATCTCGGCGATGAGTCCCTCGGCGGTGCGCTGAGCAACGCCGGTCACGGTGGTCAGCAGGTCACGCTGGTGGGCGAAAGGGGCGATCGTCCGGTCGATCTCCACCGACAGCCGGTCGATCATCTCGTCCAGGTAATCCAGCTTGCCGAGAATCTCCGCGACGATCAGCGCGTGGTGGGCGCTGAATCGGCCGGTCAGCGCCTCCCGCAGCGCCGGGATCTTCTTGCGGAGCCGGCCCTTAGCCAAGTCCGCGAGCACCTGCGGATCAGTGGTGCCGTGCACCAGCCCGGTCAGCATGGCCCGCCCCGACACGCCCAGGATGTCGCTGGCCACGCTGGACAGCTTCAGCCCCGCATCCTGCAGGATCTTGTCCAGCCGCTGCGCCTCTCGGGTGCGCTCGTCGATCTGCGCCCGCCGGTACCGGGTGAGCGTCCGCAGCTCCCGGATCGGCTTGGGGGGCACGAAGCTGGGCCGCACCAGGCCGTGTTCGAGCAGCTGCGCGATCCACGCCGCATCCTGCACATCGGTCTTGCGCCCCGGCACGTTGCGCAGGTGCCGGGCGTTGAGCAGCCAGCACTCGACCACGTCCTCCAGCAGGTAGAACACCGGCTTCCAGTACACGCCGGTGGACTCCATCCCGACCAGCATCACCTGCTGCCTGATCAGCCAGTCGCGCCGACCAAGCAGGTCGCGGGTGGTCGTGCCGAAGGTCACCACCTGCTGCGCGCGGTCCCCGCCCGGCGCCGGGGAGCGCACACAGGCCACCACCGAGTCCTTGTGCACGTCCAAGCCCGCGCACCGTTCCACCAAAACGTCCACGAAGACCTCCCTCTCGTCTCCAGCCGCGCCGCGGAGGCCTCATCCCAGGAAGTCTGAGGTTCGTGCTCATGGCAACACTTCGGTGCCCTCGAGACCTCCACGTCCTGCTATTGGTCGGGCTCCAGCACCAAGGACCGACGACGTCGAGCGGCGCGGCTGCCCGGTTTTCTCCCCCTCAGCGACGCCTGGTAACAGGCGCCAGGATTGCTATTGGCAGAAGGTGGCCTCATGCCAAACAAGGGGGCTCCGGGGGGTCAGGGCAGGGCGCGCAGGAGCACCGCCGAGCGGCCCGCCAGGCGCACGGGCGAGGCTGCCGGGTAGCAAACGGCCGGCCGGTCGGGCGGCGGGCAGTCCGCGGCCGTGTCC
>JBIOYB010000506.1:0-2836 GCA_044869915.1 Allorhizocola sp. | reverse complement strand
GCGACGCTGTTCTGCGAAGACTTCGAGTCGCTGCCCACTGGTGGGCCGAGCACGCTCGCCTGGGGCGTCGACACCCGGCACGGCACGCTAAGCGTGCAGCGGCTCCACACAGCCCGTGGCGGCAAGGGGCTGCACGTGCACACCGAGGGCAACGGCATGGCATTCCTCAAGGTGTACGACTTCTCGGCCCCCGGCAACAGCTTCTATGGCCGCGTCCGGGTGAAGGTCGACGCCTTCCCGAGCGCGCCGGACTGGGCCCACTTCACGCTCATCGAGGCGACCGGCTCCGGCAGCGCAGAAGTGGTGCGGCCGCTCGGCGGGCAGTTCGCGCCGACCGTGGGCCCGGGCAAGACGTTCTGGGGCGTGGGTGCCGACGGCGGCCCGACCGGCGATTGGACCAACTGGCGGGAGTCCGCACCGACGGCCACCGACCGCTGGCTGTGTGTGGAATATCAGTGGTACGCCCCGCAGAACCGGATCTCGATCTGGCTCGACGGCGTGGCGCAGCCCGACCTGACCGTCTCCACCACCGACCACGGCGGCGCGGCCACCGACTTCATCCTGCCCACAGTGGACACGATCAAGATCGGTTGGCAGCTCTATCAGGGCAACCCCACGCCCGACCACTACGACCTCTGGCTCGACGACATCGCCATGGCGACCAGTCGGCTGGGCTGCTGACGGGCTGCCGATCGCGGCATCGCGGTGCTCAGCTGGGCGGGCTGCGCAGGTAGGTCAGCACGGCGAGCACCCGGCAGTGTCGCGAGTCGTCCTCCGCGTGCAGCTCGAGCTTGGTGAAATGCCACCGGCCGGCCGGCGCAGTCGAGCACGCCTTATGTCGCGAGGGATTCGACGAGGCGGTCGAGCACTGCGCCGACCTCTCGGCGCGCCCGCGCGGGATCGTCGGCCTGCGCCAGATACAGCGCCGCCTCATCCAGCGCTCCGATCAGGACATGCGACAACGGCTCCACTGGCTGCGCGGCCACCCGCCCCACCGAGATGGCGTATTCGAGCAGGCCCTGGACGAGTCCCATCCCGTAGCGCAGGCTGATCTCGCGCCACCGCTCCCACCCGAGCACGGCCGGCGCCTCGATCAACACGATGCGTTGGACTTCGGGCTCGGCGCAGGCATCCAGCCACGTCGCCGCCCCCAGTTTCATCAGTGCGATCGGATCGCTTTGCCCGCTGCCGCTCACCACCGCGTCGATGCGCCGGGTCATCTCCGCTTCGACCACTTCGAACACGGCGGCGAACAGTTCGGTCTTGTCTGAGAACTGGTGATACATCGCGCCGCGGGTCACGCCGGCGGCCCGCACGATTGCCTCGGTGCCGATCGCGCTGAAGCCGGACGCCGCGAACAGCGGGCGCGCGGCGTCGATCAACGCGGTGCGGGTCGCCTCCGAGCGTTGTGTCTGCGTCCTCCGGTTGCTTTTCATACAGGCAGTACGTATGTTTGTGACGTCACGTACCGACGATACCGCGAGGTGGCGCGATGACGTTCATCAACGTCCAGCAAGGCCGCATCGAATACCGGGCCGCCGGTCCGCCAGCCAGCACAGAGCCGCCCGTCGTCTTCGTCCACGGCCTGCTGGTCAACGCGGAGCTGTGGACAAAGGTCGCCGACGCCCTCGCCGCCCGCGGCATCCGCAGCTACGCCCCCGACCTGCCGCTCGGCTCGCACCACATCCCGTGGGCAGCGGGCACCGACCTCAGCCCGCGCGGCATCGCCCGGCTGATCAACGACTTCATCGCCGCGCTCGGCCTGACCGACGTCACCCTTGTCGGCAACGACACCGGCGGCGCGTTATGCCAGTTCCTCATCGACACCGACCACAGCCGAGTCGGGCGCCTCGTCCTGACCAACTGCGACGCGTTCGACCAGTTCCCGCCCGCGCCATTCGGCTTGATTGTCAAGGTTGGACGCCGGCCGGCAGGGCTGCGCGCGATGATGACCTCGATACGACCGAAGGCCCTGCGCCACTGCGTGCTCGGCTTCGGTGGGCTCGTCCGCGACCCGCTCGACCCCGCGCTCACCCGCCGCTGGATCACCCCGTCGCTCACCGATCCGGCGATCCGCCGCGACACCGCCGAATTCCTGCGCCACGTCGACCCGAAGGATCTCATGGACGTCTCAAACCGGTTGGGCCGCTTCCCCAAGCCGGTCCGGCTGGTGTGGGGCACCGCCGACCCATTCTTCAAAATCAGCCTTGCCCGGCGCCTGCGCGACGCCTTCGCCAACGCGACCCTCGTCGAGGTCGCCGGCGGGCGGACATTCCTGCCGCTGGACGAGCCAGACTTGGTCGCCGACGAGATCCGCGCGGCCCACGCGGTGACGGCCTGACGCCTGGACCACCAGCCCGACGACAGCGTTACGGCATCGTCAACCGTCGTTCAATGGATGACCAGAGCCTGTCCAGAGCCGCCCGTCTACTCTCGCCCAACGTCCTTATTGGAGGGAGAAGACTGGTGCACAAATGGAACGTTAGCCTGGCCGCAGTCGTCTTAGGACTGTCGGCCACGCTCCTTCCCACAGCGCCGGCGGTGGCCGCACCCACAACGCCCGCGCCGGCCGCCGGGCCCACCCAGGAGTGCGGTGACGACCTCAAGCAGCACGCGGCCGATCTCGCCGCGGCCGGCAAGTCCGGGACGGCCACCTGCACACGCAAGCAGGTCAAGCAGATCAGCCTCGACGGCGGCGGTGCGTCGATCGCCGCCGACATCTGCGGCGGAAGCTCGACCAGGAGCCGGATTGGCGCATGCATCGTCGAAGACGGCATCCTGCTTATCTTCCTGGTCCCCAGCGGGCAGATCATCGGCACCATCAGCTACACCGTCT
>JBIOYB010000505.1:0-3794 GCA_044869915.1 Allorhizocola sp. | reverse complement strand
CACCAGAGTTATCCACAGGCAGGCGTGTCACTAGGCCTTTTCGCCGTTTCCGCCAGGCCACAACCCTGTGACCTGGGCCTTCACCTCGACGAGCCGACTATATCGACGCGATCCTGCGGAACGCAGGATCCACACCCAGCGTGATGGGACTCTCGCCGCCATCACGGAAGGAGTAAGCCATGGCCGTTGAGGTAACCAACAGCGGCCCCGCCGGGGTGCCGGGCCGGCCCACCGGCACCTGGCGAGCGCGTGGGCGGCTACGCGCGATCTGGAACGCCGTGCTCGCTGCGATCGGCACCGTGGGCGGCTTGGCCCCGCACGTGCTGCACCACATCGGGCTGCTGGCCGGCACCGCACTGGTCGCCGGCACCGGTGGCACCATCGTGTTCGGTGTCCTCGGTCTGACCGCGTCGATCCCGCTGCTGCTGCGGCTGCGCCGCCGCTTCGGCAGCTGGTGGGCGCCGGTCATCGGGCTGGCCGTGTTCGCGGTCATGTTCTCGTTGTCGGCGTTCGTGATCGGACCGGCTATCAGCGACGGCAGTGACGGTGGCGGGCAGTCGCCAGCTGATCAGCCAACACCGTCGCCGGCACACAACGAACACCACCCCTAAGCACAGACTCCACCGTCGACACGAATCTCGGACGACCCGCTGTACATCGTCTTCGACGCCTGGTTCCACCGAATGGATGGGCGCGGCGATTCTGACCCGCATCGGCCTCGCGATGATGCTGTGCGCTGTGCGCCGTGCGCCGTGCGCCGTGCGGACGTACGGGCTCGGTGTGGCTGCGTCGCGGGGTGTCAGCTGGAATGCATTGGCTGTATGCGCGATGACCGGCCAGGCCACTACGCGGTGATCACCGTGTGCGGTCGCGGCGGGGGCTCGCCGCCCGCTGGCCCGCCGGGCGCTGCAGGCATGCCACCAGGTACCGCTCGGCGAACATGCCCATCGGCTAGAACACGCGGGACTTAAGCCCCTACGTGGCATCGGTATATCGCCGGAAGATGACAACGAAGCTGGCATCTACCGGAAGGCACATCGTGATCAACCGTCGCAGTCTGCTGCTGGGCACGCTGGCCGCCGGAGTCGTCGGTGGCTGCACCCGAGGATCCGGATCGGCGGCGGATCTAGTCGCCGCCGACGGCCCGGAAGTTCAGGCCGCCGAAGCCGCGCGGCAACCCGGCCGGGTCGTGCCGGTACGGCTGGAGGCCACGCCAACACAGGTAGATCTCGGTGGTCGTGTCGGTACGGCGTGGTCATACGGCGGGCAGTTGCCCGGCAAGGCGATCCGGGTGCGCGCCGGCGAACAGGTGCAAGCCACGCTGACCAACCGGTTGCCCACGCACACCAGCATCCACTGGCACGGTGTCGCGCTACGCAACGACGCCGACGGGGTACCCGGAATCACCCAGCAACCCATCCAGGCGGGCAGCGAATACACCTACCTGTTCACGGCGGCGCATCCGGGCACCTACTGGCTGCATCCGCACACCGGCACCCAGCTCGACCGCGGCCTGTATGCGCCGCTGATCGTCGAGGACCCGCGCGAGCCGCTGTCCTACGACGATGAATGGATCGTCGTGCTCGACGACTGGCTCGACCGCGACCCCGACGAGGTACTCGGCGAACTTCGCCGCGGTATGATGGGCGGTGGCATGATGCACGGCGGCGACATGCATGCCGGCATGGCCGCCAGTGTGCTGCTCGGCGGCGACGCCGGTGACGTTCAGTACGCGGCATTCCTGCTCAACGGGCGTACCGCCGCCGATCCGCAGGTGTATCAAGGCAAAGCAGGCCAGCGGGTACGGATCCGGTTCATCAACGCCGGCGCCGACACCGCGTTCCGGGTCGCGCTGGGCGGGCACCCGATGACGGTGACACACACCGACGGCTTCCCGGTCCAGCCGGTGGAAACCGACGCCGTCCTGATCGGCATGGGGGAACGCTACGACGTCATTGTCACCCTCGCCGACGGGGTGTTCCCGCTCGTGGCTTTGGCCGAAGGCAAGAACGCCACCGCGCTGGCGCTGGTGCGCACCGCCGCCGGGCAGGCGCCCGCCGCGACGGTACGCCCCGCCGAACTGGACCGGCGCATCGTCTCCTACCGGCAGCTACGGCCGGTCGACGCGGTGAAACTGCCAGCCCGGCAACCGGATCGCACCATCCGCCTGGAGCTGACCGGATCCATGATGGCCTACGACTGGGGATTCAACGGACGCCGCTTCGACGCCGGCCACGGCATGGACAGTGCCCTGGAAGTGGTGGCGGGCCAACGGGTACGCCTGGACTACGTCAACACCACGATGATGTTCCACCCCGTGCACCTGCACGGACACACCTTCGCCATCGGCGACGCCACCGGCCCGCGCAAAGACACCGCCATCGTCCTACCCGGACAGACACTCTCGACGTTCTTCGACGCCGACAACCCCGGTAGGTGGGCCATCCACTGCCACAACATCTACCACGCCGAAGCCGGCATGATGACCTTGATGGGGTACCGGCGGAAAGGATGACAGGCAATGAAAGTCGCCTCCTTGTCCGTACGGGTCGTGCTCGACTGGCTCGCCGGCCTCGATGAGCCGGACGCGGCCATGCCGCCGGCGGCCGTGACCGTTGCGGCGTGGCTGTTCGGCGCCGGTGGGATCATCCTCGCCGGCATCGGCGTGTTCTTCATCGTCCTCCGGCTGGCGTTGCTGCCCGAGGATCTACGTTTCCTCGGCCGGTCAAACAGCGAGATCGAGCAGGCTCTGCCGCAGCTGCGAACGTGGTTGCGGCGCGTGTTCACGGTCCCGGGCGGCCATGCTCTCGCAGCCGGTGGCTGACCGTCTTCGTCGCGGCGACCGGTGTCCGCGAAGGCGACGCGGCCGCCGTCGTAGCTCTGGCCGTCGCCGGTACCGCTTCGATGGGCCACATGGCCGCCGTCAACGTCGCCATCAGATCCTCGTTCCGATGGATGTTGCTCGGCGTCGCCGCGCTGTGGGTGCGGCCACGGCCGCGGCTGTGTTGCTTTGATCTGTGCGGCCGACGCTCAATGAATTCAGGGGCGGCCGGTGATCGTTGCATGGCCGGCCCTGACCCCCACGCTGTCGAGTCATGTCGTGGGTCGCCCACACCGGGTAGACGATCCCAACCTTCTTGATGCTCTGATAGAAACCAAAAGCTCCTCGGAGTACGGGATGACCGACGCGATGCCCATCCTGTAAGGAAGAAGGAACAGGTTGCCGACCACCTTGATGTCGTAGCCTTTGACGTTTGTCGAACAGCACGGCCAATCCGGCCAGTGAAGTCGGGGATGCGCGGTGGCAGCTCGTAAGTCAGAAGAGAGCCCGATGTCGCCTGCGCCACGCCCTCCGACATCGCCAGCTGGCTATCGATACCCAGAGCTTTTTTGAGGCTGCGGGCGCCAGCTCGCGATCTCGGCTCCAGATCGATGACGCGCCAGGTTTCGGGCGGCGGCGAGTACAGACATCGCGTGAGCGGCCTTGTCCGGGCCGACCACCGGACCAAGCAGCGCAGCGCCAAGCCGGGGATCCCGGCTGTGCACTGGCCGGCCGGTGAAGAAGTTCTCCGCATCGCTGGCGTCGACCTGCCGGACCACGGCCGAGTCCAGCAGCCGAGCCTGCGCAGCCTCATCCAAGTTAGGTGCCATGGCCGTCATTAACCCTGTTTTGGACGGGGGTGCAGCGGACTGGGCCAAGGTGACAGGTCGGGCGCTGGAGCAGGACGCATGACCGCCACTACCGTTGCCCCGATCCGGCTGGGCCTCAAGGCGAACGCGGCCCAGTTCACCCT
>JBIOYB010000504.1:0-8800 GCA_044869915.1 Allorhizocola sp. | reverse complement strand
ACGCTTTGCTCCTGGAGCTTCTTCACCGCGTTGGTGAACGCCTCTTTGGCGCTGGCCTGCGGCGCCGATGTGGTCGCCGGCGCGGTGGTGGTGCCATCGCCGGTCGGCGCCTTGTCGCCGCAGCCGGCCAGCACGAAGGTTGCCGCCGCCAGCACACCGATGCCGCCAGCGATTAGGCGTGTCTTCAACACGTATATCCTCCCCGGTGGTGAAACGCGGCCTTCGGGGGTGAAGGCCCGCATTGGGTAACGCAGCCGACTATAGGACAGCGGTGCGACACCCCCGCCCGCCCGGGTGAGCCCGCCCAATGACCGGACGGGCCCTATGGGCGGCGGGTCACCGGACGCGGCTGGGGCCGGCGTCGCGGCGTGGCCTGCCGTGGCGGGCGGACCGACGGGGTCGTGGCCTTGGCGCGCAGGTTGCGCGCCACCATCAGCAGGCGGAACGCCAGCAGGAACACGCCGATGGTCAGGCCCCCCAGCACGAGCGGTCCCATGCCGCGTATCCCCTCGAGCACGCCCACCACCAGCACGGCGAGCAGGCTCACGCCCACCACGACCACGACCAGCGCCGAAATCAGCGCGACCTGCGATTGGGCGGATCCGGGGGAGCGACGCTTCACACAGTCATCTTCGCGGCTGGGATCGCCCGCCGACGCAAATCCCGTGTCGGACAGCCGACACAGCGATCCTGGCAGCGGCTGAATCCGGCGCGAAGCGTCGGGATGCAGCCCGCGCAAGAGCACGGCTTCGCCTGAAGTGACCAAACCAGTGTGACCCCAGGTCAAGGCCAGTGTCACTCCAGATACAACGCCGGGTCGGTGTCGGGGCGTGGCGCGGGCACCTTGTATTCCTCGACGAGTGTCGTCATCGGACCGGGCCAGGTCGCCTGGGCCACCTCGATCGGGCGGTGGTCCTTGTCGTAGGCCACGTGAAGCAGGTGCAGCACCGGCGTGTCGGCCCGGATCGCCAGCAGCTCGGCCTCCTCCCGCGTGGGCAGGCGCGCGCTCAGGGTGTCGGTCGCCGTTACGTATTGACGCCCGGTGATCTCCTCGACCTCCTGGTAAAGCGGGCGTCCGAACGATTCGGCGCGCTCCAGCCCAGTCCCCGCCGCATCCTTTAAAAGCAACCAGGAGGCCCCCATTTCGACGGCGGCGTCCTGCGTCCTCACCAGGTATTTTCGCACCACCAGCTCGGTGGAGTCGGGCACGCCGAAGGCGTCGGCCACCTCGGGCGGCGCGGTGGTGCGGCCCACCTCGGTCAGGTGCTGCCGATATCGGGCGGCCAGGTCGGCGTGGTAGCCGCGATGCGCGCCGTAGCGCCCGCGTGACAGCCGGTTGAGCCGCCTTCGCGAGCCGCGCACATATGTCCCCGACCCAGGTTTGGTGATCAGCAGCCCTTCGATCCGCAGCTGATCCACCGTGCGCTGGATGGTCTGCTTGGCCACGCCAAACATCGAGGCCATCGCCGGAATCGAGGGGAGCTGCTCCCCGGCCGCCCATTCGCCACGGCGAATCTTGCCGCGCAACACGGAGGCGATCTGCCGGTGCGGATGTTCCGTAGCTCCCGGATTGACGATGCCCATGCCCGTCTCGGTCATAAACGCCATCTTGCCGTACTTATGACTGAATACCTAGCGCCCTAGGACGATGTAGAGGGCGTGTCGGGCTCGCGGCCCGGCACGCCAGGTTTATCGGTTGTGTCCGCGCCTTCTCAGGTATCGCTCGAAGGCGCTGGCGATCTCGTCACCCGTCAATGGCTGGATGCCGTCGTCGCCTGCCCGCTCCTCGAGCTCGCGGAGGTATTCGGCCAGCTCGGCATCTTGGCTGGCCGCGTTGCGCACGCGCTCCTCCCACGCCGCGGACTCCTCGGCCAGGTCGGCGACCGGCACCGGCAGGTCGAGCACGTCCTCGATCTGGTGCAGCAGGGCGAGCGTCGCCTTAGGGCACGGAGGATTGTTGGCGTAGTGGGGCACATGCACCCAGAACGACATGGGGTCGAGCTCGGCCCGCTTGGCCGCGTCGTGCAGCACGCCGACGATGCCGGTGGGCCCCTCGTAACGCGTCGGGGTGACCAGCGAGCTTTCTTCCTCCCGGCTCACGCTGCCGCTGATCGGCAGGGGCCGGTTGTAGGGCACGTCGGCCAGCAGCGCGCCCAGCAGGACCAGCCGCTGCACGCCGAGGCTGTGGCACACCTCGAGCACCGACTCGCAGAACGTGCGCCAGCGCATGCTCGGCTCGCTGCCCCGGATGAGCACCACATCGTGCTTGGCCCCCGGTGGGCTGGCCGTGAGGATCGTCGTGCCGGGCCACTCGATGCGCCGGGTGTGCCCATCGACCAGGGTGATCTGGGGCCGGTTGACCTGGAAGTCGTAGAACTCCTCGGGGTCGATCGTGGTGACCTCGCGCGCGTCCCAGAGCTGCTCGAGATGCTCCACGGCAGAGGTCGAGGCGTCGGCAGCGTCATTCCAGCCCTCGAACGCGGCTATGGCAATGGGGGATTGCAGGGTGGGTAGGCCGTCGAACTCTGTCACAAGACCCAGCCTACGGCGTGCCGCCCAGTTCGCTGTGCGGCAGCACACAGATGTTCACTATCGGATCTCGGCCCCCGCTCGAGCGAAATCGTCAGTCCGATCGTTTAGCCTTTGTCTCGTGACTAGCAGCACTCGCCCAGACCTTCGCGACGTCCTTGGCCAACGCGTCCTCATCGCCGATGGTGCGATGGGCACGATGCTGCAGGAGGCCGACCCGTCGCTGGACGATTTCGAGGGCCACGAGGGGTGCAACGAGGTTCTCAACGTGACCCGGCCCGACGTGGTGCGCTCGGTGCACGAGGCCTATTTCGCCGCGGGCGCCGACTGCGTCGAGACCAATACGTTCGGTGCCAACCTGGGCAATCTCGGCGAATACGGCATTGTCGAGCGGATCGGCGAGCTGTCGGAGGCGGGCGCCCGCCTGGCCCGCGAGGTGGCCGACCGGTTCGGCACGGCCGACCGCCCACGCTATGTGCTGGGCAGCATCGGCCCGGGCACCAAGCTGCCCACACTGGGTCACGTCGACTTCGCGACGCTGCGTGACTCCTATGAGGAGAATGCGGCGGGTCTGCTGGCCGGTGGCGCCGACGCGCTGATCGTCGAGACGAGTCAGGACCTGTTGCAGACCAAGGCTTCCGTGCTGGGGGCCAAGCGAGCGATGCGGCGGCTGGGTCGCGACGTCGCGCTGATCTGCCAGGTGACCGTGGAGACGACCGGCACGATGCTTTTGGGCAGCGAGATCGGTGCGGCCCTGACCGCGCTGGAGCCGCTGGGTGTCGACCTGATCGGGCTCAACTGCGCGACCGGTCCGGCCGAGATGACCGAGCACCTGCGCTATCTGACGCAGCACGCCCGGGTGCCGGTCAGCGTCATGCCCAACGCGGGCCTGCCCCAGCTGACGTCGTCCGGCGCGGTCTATCCGCTGACGCCGGTCGAGCTGGCCGAGGCGCTGGGCCGGTTCGTCGACGAATATGGCGTGGCCCTGATCGGCGGCTGTTGCGGCACGACACCCCAGCACATCGCGCAGGTTGTCGCGGCGTTGGGCGGTCACGCCGCGCCCGTGCGGCAGCCGCTGCGCGAGCCGGGCGTGTCGTCGCTCTATCACCACGTCCCGTTCGCGCAGGACGCTTCCGTCCTGATGATCGGCGAGCGGACCAATGCCAACGGCTCCAAGGCTTTCCGTGACGCGATGCTGGTCGAGGACTACCAGAAGTGCATCGAGATCGCGCGGGAGCAGGCGCGTGACGGTTCGCACCTGCTCGACCTGTGCATCGACTATGTGGGGCGCGATGGCACGGCCGACATGCGCAACCTGGCCGCCCGGTTCGCCACCGCGTCGACCCTGCCGATCATGCTCGACTCGACCGAGCCTCCCGTGATCCAGGCGGGGCTGGAGTCGCTGGGCGGCCGCTGCGTGGTCAACTCCGTCAACTTCGAGGACGGCGACGGTCCCGAGTCGCGCTATGCGCGCATCATGCCGATCGTCAAGGAGCACGGCGCGGCCGTGGTCGCCTTGACCATCGACGAGGAGGGGCAGGCGCGCACGGCCGAGTGGAAGGTGCGGGTGGCCTCGCGCCTGATCGACGACCTCACCGGCCGGTGGGGCATGCGGGTGTCCGACATCCTGGTCGACGCGCTGACGTTCCCGATCTCCACCGGGCAGGAGGAGACCCGGCGCGACGCGATCGAGACGATCGAGGCGATCCGGCAGATCGCCGTGCTCTATCCGGAGGTCAACTTCACCCTGGGCATCTCCAACATCTCGTTCGGGCTCAACCCGGCGGCGCGGCAGGTGCTCAACTCGGTGTTCCTGCACGAGTGCCAGCAGGCCGGTCTGACCTCCGCGATCGTGCACGCCAGCAAGATCCTGCCGATGAACCGGATCGCCGACGAGCAGCGCGAGGTCGCTCTCGACATGGTCTATGACCGCAGGCGCGAGGGTTACGACCCGCTGCAGCGGTTCATCGAGCTGTTCGAGGGCGTCGACGCGGCGTCGGCCAAGGCGACCAGGGCCGAGGAGCTGATGGGGCTGCCGCTGGACGAGCGGCTGCAGCGGCGCATCGTCGACGGCGAGCGCAACGGGCTGGAGGCCGACCTCGACACGGCGCTGGCCGAGCGCAGCGCGCTGCTAATCATCAACGACACCCTGCTCGAGGGCATGAAGACGGTCGGCGACCTGTTCGGCTCGGGCCAGATGCAGCTGCCGTTCGTGCTGCAGTCGGCCGAGGTGATGAAGACCGCGGTCGCCTATCTCGAGCCACACATGGAAAAGGCCGATACGGCGGGCAAGGGCACGATCGTGCTGGCGACGGTCAAGGGTGACGTGCACGACATCGGCAAAAACCTGGTCGACATCATCCTGTCCAACAACGGTTACACGGTGGTCAACATCGGCATCAAGCAGCCGATCAACGCGATCATCGACGCGGCCGAGCAGCACGACGCCGACGTGATCGGCATGTCCGGGCTGCTGGTCAAGAGCACGGTCATCATGAAGGAAAACCTGGCCGAGATGATGGCCCGCGGGATGCACGGGCGGTGGCCGGTGCTGCTGGGCGGCGCCGCGCTGACTCGGTCCTATGTGGAGGATGATCTGCGCGAGCTCTACGACGGTGGCGAGGTGTTCTACGCGCGCGACGCGTTCGAGGGCCTGTCGCTGATGGACAGGGTGATGACCGCCAAGCGGGGCGGGGCGCAGGTGATCGACCCGGCACGGGAGCAGGCGCTGGCCGAGCGGCGGGCGCGGCGCGAGCGGCACCGCGCGAGCGTGACCGACGAGCTGCCCGACCTGACCGACGACTCCGTGCGCTCCGACGTGGCCGCCGACGCACCCGTGCCGACTGCGCCGTTCTTCGGCACGCGTGTGATCAAGGGCGTGCCGCTGGCCGACTACGCGTCGATGCTCGACGAGCGGGCGTTGTTCCTGGGGCAGTGGGGGTTGCGCGGGTCGCGCGGAGGGACCGGACCGTCCTATGAGGAGCTCGTCGAGACCGAGGGCCGGCCGCGGCTGCGCTACTGGCTGGAGCGGTTCGCCACCGACCAGCTGCTCGAGGCGGGTGTGGTTTACGGCTACTTCAAGTGCCGCTCGGAGGGCAACGACCTGATCGTGCTCGACGGCGACCGGGAGGTGCGCTTCACGTTCCCGCGGCAGCGGGCGGAGCGGCGGCTGTGCCTGGCCGACTTCTTCCGCACCGACGAAGACGTGATCGCGTTCCAGCTGGTGACGGTCGGCCATCCGATCAGTGAGTTCGCGGCAAAACTGTTCGCGGGCAACAACTATCGCGACTACCTCGAGGTGCACGGGCTGTCGGTGCAGCTGACCGAGGCGCTGGCCGAGCACTGGCACCGGCGCATCCGCAGCGAGCTGATCCTGCCCGACGGGCGGCCCATCACGGCCGAGGACCCGCCCGACCTGGCGGGCGTCCTGCGCACCGACTATCGCGGCTGCCGTTACTCGTTCGGCTATCCGGCCTGCCCGGAGCTGGAGGACCGGGCAAAGATCGTGCAGATGCTGGACGCGTCCCGCATCGGCGTGGAGCTGTCCGAGGAGTTCCAGCTGCACCCGGAGCAGGCCACCGATGCGATGGTGGTGCACCACCCCGAAGCGTCCTACTTCAACGCCAAGTGAAAGCGACGACCGAGCCCCAGGTGCATACGATCCCCGCGGCGGTCCTGTTCGACATGGACGGGACCCTGTTCGACAGCGAACAGCTGTGGGATGTCGCGATCAACGAGCTGGCCGCGAGCTACGGCGCGACCGTGCCACTCGAGACCCGGCTGGCCATGGTGGGCACATCCATGGGCGACTCGATGGAGCTGCTGCACACCGGGATCGGCCAGCCGTGGCGCGATCCGGCGTTCAGCGAGGTCTGGATCAACGACCGGGTGGGCGAGCTGTTCACCACGTCGCTGGTGTGGCGGCCGGGAGCGCGGGAGCTGCTGCGGGAGGTCCGGGCGGCGGGCATCCCCACGGCGCTGGTGACCGCGACCCAGCGGCGGCTGGTCGACATCGCGATCGAACGGGCCGGGCGGGACAACTTCGACGTCCTCGTGTGCGGTGACGAGGTCGACTTCACCAAGCCGCATCCGGAGCCCTACCGCAAGGCGGCCCGGCTGCTCGGCGTCGACATCGCGCAGTGCATCGCCATCGAGGATTCGCCCACGGGCATCGCCAGCGCCACCGCCGCGGGCGCCTGGGTGCTGGCCATCCCACACCACGTCCCGCTCGACGAACTCCCGGGAGTCACGCTGCGCCCCACTCTCGCCGACGTGAGCCTGGCCGACCTGCGCACCCTGCGGACGGCATAGCGGGGCCGGGTCACACCGACCGCTAGGCGAAGACGGCTTCGGTGAGGCCGGCGTGGCCGGGTGGCCATTGCACCAGCTCGAGCCGGTAGCCGTCGGGGTCGGTGAGCCACGCGGTTTGCAGGTCGTCGTCGGAGCCGCCGGGGCGCTCGATCGGGCCGGGCTCCAGGCCCGCCCGGGCCAGTGTCGCGACCGTGGCGGCGATGTCGTCGACCTGGACCACGAGGTGGCTGAATCCGGTGCCGACGTCCACCGGTCCGTCGGCCGGCCGGTGCACCAGTTCGAGGGTGACGACCTCCTCGTCGGGAAATTTGAGCATCGTCAGGGTGGCGCCCTCTCCGAGGTCGACGCGGCCGAGCTGGTCATAGCCGAGCGCGGCGTAGAAGTCCAAGGACGCGGCCAGGTCGGAGACGCGGTATGCCGTGTGCAAGGTTTTCATGGAGTTCACCCTAAGAGTGGCAGGCGCATAGTCGGCGTGGCGCCACGGATGGAGCCGCGATTGTTACGGCCGCGGCGCGCTCGACGTCGGCCAGGATCTGTGCCCGTTGCGCGGCCGTGACGAGCCGCCCTCGCGCCACGATGGCGTGGATGCGTTGCGTATTGCGGATGTCGTCGAGCGGATCGGCGTCGAGCACCAGCAGATCGGCCACCTTGCCCGCCTCCACGGTGCCCATCCGGCGCGCGAGCCCGAGATAGCGCGCCGCGTCGCGGGTCATGGTCTGCAGCGCCCGCATCGGCGAAAGCCCCGCCCGCACGAGCAATTCGAGCTCGTCGTGCGCCGCGAATCCCGGGAAGACATAGGGATTGGGGGTGTCCGAGCCGCCCAGGATCGGCACGCCCGCCCGGTCCATCGCGCCGACCATGTCCAGCCGGAACCGCAAATATGCCCGCTGTTGCGCGATTTGCTCCGGCGTCCGGGGCGCCACGCCGGCCACGATGGCCTCCCACACGAGTTTGGTGGTGGCGTCGATGTATTTCAGCCGTGGGTCGTTGGCAAAAGTATCGGCCGGCACGGACAGCGCGCGATTGACGGTCAGTGTCGGCGACTGCCAGGATCCGTTGCGCGCCAAGCGTTCGTAGAGTGCGGCCGCCTTGGACCGGCTGTGCCGCAGCGACGCTTGCCGCTCCAGCTCCCGCATGAGCGCGTAGTATTGTCCCGGGTTTGCCGGGTCGACGGGCGTGTCGTTGAGTTGCCGCTGGATCTGGTCCTCCACAGTGGACGTCGCGGTCGGCATGCCATACAGGTGCTCGAAGCTGCGCATCCCGGCGTCGCTGACCTCGCGCAGCCGCAGTCTCGCCGGGTGATGCCCGGCCACCGGCAGCCCGACCGCGCGCGCCTCGTCGACCAGCGCGTCGAAGGCCTCGCGCCCGAGATAGGAGTAGATCTTCAAGAAGTCGGCGCGGGAGGCGGCGGCCAGGCGGACGGCGGCCCGTGCCTGGGCGGCGGTCTGCACCTCGGTGGCGTCCGGCGCCCACACCGAGGGCGGCCCGTCGATGAGGCTGCTGGCGATGGTCATGCGCGGCCCGAGCAGTTGCCCGGCCTCGATCCGGTCGCGCACGTCGTGGATCTGGGGGAAGCCCCACATCTCGCGGATGCTCGTCACACCGTTGGCCACGTGCAGCGGCACGACGATCCGGTCGTCGAACCCGTAGTGGGTGTGCATGTCCCACAGCCCGGGGATCACGAATTTGCCGCGCATGGTGTGCGGAAGGCCCGGCCGCCGCCCGATCCACGCGATCCGGTCTCCGGACAGCACCAGTGTCATGTCGCGTTTGGCCGGTGTGCCGGTCCCGTCGATCAGCGTCACGCCGCTCAGGACGGTGACGTCCGTGCCGTGCGCGGCCAGCCCGGAGAGCCCGGCAAGGGCCAGCCACTGCAAGAAATCCCGGCGATCATACATGCCCATAAATCAAACAATAGTGGATCCCGGTTCGGGGAGCGGGTCAGGCGGGACCTGCTCAC
>JBIOYB010000503.1:0-3486 GCA_044869915.1 Allorhizocola sp. | reverse complement strand
CCGATCCACGTCCTTAAATGTGGCCGCTCTCGCAGCAGGGTGACCGCGAAGACGGCCGTGAAGATGGCCTGGCTCTGCATCACGAGCGACGACAGCCCGGCGGGCATCCCGGCCGCGATCCCCACGAACAGCAGCCCAAACTGGGCCACGCCCAGGCTGAATCCGACCGCGAGCACCCACCGCCACGGCACCTGCGGCTTGCCCACGAAGAACACGGCGGGCACGGCCGCGATCGCGAAGCGCACCGCGCCGAACAGCAAGGGCGGCATCCGGTCCAGGCCGATGTCGATGGCCACGAAGTTGATGCCCCACGCCGCCATGAGCGCCACGGCCAGCGCGATATCCCTGGGTCGCATACCCGTGATCTTTGCCTGCGGCAATGTTCAGCACCATCGAATTGTTCTACACCGACGATGTAGCATGGCTACATGATCGAGCTGAGCAGGCTGAGGGCGCTCGACGCGCTCGCCCGGTGTGGCAGCGTTCACTCCGCCGCGGCCGCGCTGCACCTCACGCCCAGCGCCATCTCACAGCAGATCGCGAAGTTGGAGCGCGAAGTCGGTACCAAATTATATGAAAAAGACGGCAGGGGACTCAGGCTGACAGACGCCGGCAAGGTGCTCGCCGCGTCGGCCGTGGCCGTCTTCGACCAGCTGGAGCAGGCCGAGGCCGCGCTCGCCGCGCACCACACGACGGTCAGCGGGCGGGTCACGATCGCCTCGTTCGCGACCGCGTGCCGCGCCCTGCTGCCCACCGCGCTGGCCGCCCTGCACGCCGAGCACCCCCAGCTCGCGACGGCCCTCGTCGAGGTCAACCCCTACGAGGCCGTGGCGATGGTCTCGCGCGGCGCGGCCGATCTCGCCGTCGTCGATGATTGGCCCGAGGTCGGGCTCGACCTGCACGAACTGTCCTGCTTGGAGCTCGGCTTCGACTCGGCGGACCTCATCGTGCCCTCGGCCCACCCCCTGGCCCGCCGCGACCACATCAACCTCGAGGAGGCAAGGCACGAGCGGTGGATCGCCTCCCCACCCAACACCATTTGCCACGACTGGCTTTTGCGCGTGCTGCCCGGCGTCCAGCCCGATTATCTGCTGGCCGAATTCGAAACCCAGCTGACGCTCATCGCGGCCGGACTCGGCGTCGCGCTCATCCCGCGGCTGGCCCGCACCGGCCTGCCTGAGGGTGTGCGTGCCGTCACGGTCGCGCCGATCCCCGTGCGCCGTGTGATGGTCGCGTGGCGCGGCTCCTCGGCCGCCCGCCCCGCGATCCGGGCCGCGACCGAGGCGCTGCGGAAGGCCTGGGCCTCGCTCTAATGGTTTTCAAACAAGGCACTGACGGACTCGCCGTTGTGTATCCGCCGCATGGCCTCTGCCAATGCCGGTGCGATCGATAAAATCTTAAGCTTTGGTACGGAGTCCTCGCGCGCGATCGGGACCGTGTTGGTGCAGACGATCTCGAGCACGTCCGCCTGCTCGCCGATGCGCTGCAGTGCCCCGCCCGAGAAAAGCCCATGCGTGCAGGCCACCCGGATCGAACGGGCGTTACGCTCGCGCAGCCGGTGCAGCAGCTCGATGAGCGTGCTCCCCTTCACGATCTCGTCGTCGAGCACGATCACGTCGCGGCCGTCCACGTCGCCGATCACCGAGCTGATGACGACCCGGTCGTCCGGGAATCGCTGCTTCGCCCCGGCCGCCACATCCACGCCGAGCATGCGCGCGAACGCCGCCGCCTCCTTGGCGTTGCCCAGATCGGGCGAGACGACCGTCGTGTTGGACAGATCGTATTGCCGGAAGTGCGCGGCCAGCTCGCGCAGCGCGTGCAGATGGTCCACCGGCACGCTGAAAAATCCGTGTATCTGCGGCGAGTGCAGCGTCATCGCCAGCACGCGATGCGCGCCGGCCGTGGCGAGCAGATCGGCGACCAGCCGCCCGCCGATCGAGATGCGGGGCGCGTCCTTCTTGTCCGAACGGGCATAGGAATAGTGCGGCAGCACGACCGTGATCCGGGCGGCGCTCGCACCCCGCGCGGCATCGAGCATGAGCAGCAGCTCGACCAGGTGCTCCTGCACCGGGCGCACCAGCGGCTGGATCAGGTAAACGTCCCGCTCGCGGCAGTTGGCCTGCAGCTGGACCTCGAGACAATCGTTGGCGAACCGCTGCACCCGCACGGGATGCAGCGGCACGCTCAGGTGGGCGCAGATCTCGTTGGCAAGGTCGGGGTGGGCACTTCCGCTGAAAACAGCGATCTCCTTCACGTGCCCGGACTCTACTTTACCGAGCCGGCTTCGCCGCCAGCGCGTAACCGATGTGGCGCAACATCTCCCGCGACGGTTCGGTGGACAGGGCCTGGTGCAGGGCGACATCGACGACCCCGGTGTGTTCGTCGCGTGCCTTGCCGAGCAGGTACACCGAGCACCAGCGGGCGCCCACGTCATAGTCGTTTTGCACCTCGGCGGCGACCCGGGCCACCTGTGCCTCGTCGAAGGCCGCCGTTTGGGCCAGCTCACGCGCGTCGTCCCATGGCATGCGCAGGACCCTTGCCACGACGCACGCCAGGTACAGCTGGCGGGCCTCGGCGTCGGCCCACAGGTGCTTGGCCACCTCCTCGGCCGCCTCGCGCGAGCCGCTCTTGGCCAGGATGCCGGCCGAGTTGGCCCGCAGCGTGGCCGAACCCTTGCGCATCCACTTGTGCAGGGAGGCCAGGCACGACGCCTGCTTGGAGATCATGCCGCCGATCGCCTTATCGGTGGTGTGCGAGGTCAATACGCTGGTGAGCAGGCCCGGCCGCTCGGCCATGATGTCTGCCGTGATGCCGGTGGCCATGTCCCCATCGGACATGGGCACCATGGGGGCCATCGTGCCCCCGACGGCCGAGGCGGCCGCGACGACGAGAAGTTTTCGACGGTCCATTTGATCGTCCCCTAACGCTCGCTCGTAGGCACGGATGACAGCCGGAGTGGGCTGCTTCGTGCCGGTCTCGACGTTGCCGATATAGGACCGGCTGTATCCGGTGCGGCGAGCCATGCCGGAGAGGGATAGTCCGGCGGCCTCGCGGGCCGCCCGAAGGGAACCACCCAATTCACTCATGCGCCAGAACACCCTTCTTGCTGCGGCTTGCAAATGGGAGCAGCCGGGAGACAGCCGAACACTAGATTCATTATCTATATCGACTATGTTTAGGTCTAGTCCCTGGGCGGGCCGGAGAACCCTAGTCCTGACCCGTTCGGGGACACCTCCCATGGGATGCCGGGCCAAGGCCGAGGTTCGCTACCTCACTCTCCCCCTCGACCCGGCATCCCACCCCGTAAGGCCCATGTCTCACACCGGAAGGAGGCGACAACCATGCCCAAGGCAACCCCATTGCGTGACTACACTCGCGATTTCACACTCGCCAGCGCATCGCGCATCGGCGGCGAGGACGAGAACACCGAGCAGGACACCGCCGAATAGAGAACGCCCCCCAAGGCGCGGCGCCCCGCCCCATCGC
>JBIOYB010000502.1:0-3850 GCA_044869915.1 Allorhizocola sp. | reverse complement strand
CCCCCAGCGTGCCCAGCCGACGGGTTTCGACGCCTACCCACCCGCCACAGAAGGCAACACCTGCACCTCCGAGCCATCGCCAACCCCAGCGTCCAACCCGCCAACCCCACGCACGTCGACACCATCGACATACACATTGACGAAACGCCGCAGCTCGCCCTGCTCGTCGCGGATGCGCCGGGCGAGGCGGGGCCAACGCTGCTCGACCTCGTCGAGCACTGCGCGCAGGGTGCCGCCCGCCTCGACGGCGAGCCGGGAGGCGCCGTCGACTTCGGATCGCAACACGCCCGGCACCAGCACAGTGGTGGTCATAGTGCCAGTGCCCGCACGCACAGGATATCGGGCAGGTGTGCGGCGACCTGCGCCCAGCTGTCGCCCTCGTCGGCGCTGGCGAACACCTCGCCCGTGCGGGTGCCGAAGTAGACGCCCGCCGGGTCGGCGTTGTCGACGCACATCGCGTCGCGCAGCACGCTCGCGTAGAACGGTGCGGTGGGCAGGCCGTAGGACTGGGCCTGCCACGTCTGGCCCGCGTCAGCGCTGCGGAACACCTGGCACCTGTTGCCGATCGGGAACCGGGAGCTGTCGGCCGCCAACGGGAAATTCCACAGCATGCCCGGCCTGCGCGGGTGCGCCACGATCGGGAACCCGAAGTCGCTGGGCAGGCCGTCGGCGATCGACTCCCAGGTCTGGCCGTCGTCGTCGGAACGGTAGACGCCGTGGTGGTTTTGCGCATAGAGCCGCTCGGGGTCGGCCGCGTCGCGGGTCACCTTGTGCACGCATTGGCCGAACTCGGGGAACTGGTCGGGCAGGAAGTAGGCCTTGATCCCCACGTTGCCGGGCGACCAGGTCTGCCCGCCGTCGGTGGTGCGATAGACCCCGCCCGTGGACATCGCGACCAGCACCCGCTGCGGGTCGGTCGGGTGCGGCAGGATCGTGTGGATGGCCTGCCCGCCGTAGCCCTCGCCCCACTGCGGCCGGTGCGGGTGGTCCCATAGCTCGCGCACGAGCTCGAAGCTCGCGCCCCGGTTGGTCGAGCGGAACAGCGCGGACGGCTGGCTGCCCGCCCACACGAGCCCAGGCTCGCCCGCCGGGCCGGGCTGTAGGGCCCACACCCGGGTCAGTGAGGTCTCGGTGTCCTTGGGGAACGCGACCGGCGCCTCCTCCGGCTCACGCCAGCACGCCCCGAGGTCGTCGCTGACCGCGACGCTCGGGCCGAAGTGTGAGCTGTCGACCGCCGCCAGCAGGCGGGGTGTGGCGCCTCGTGGATCGATGCCCACCGCGTAGACCGCGGTCATCGGGAAGTGCGGCACGGTGATCTGCCATGCGTCGCCCACGCGGTCACGCTGGGCCAAAAACAGCCCTTTAGCAGTGCCAATCATCAGTAGGACAGTCACGGCCCCAGTATGGACCCCGGGTACGACATGAGACACTCGGACGGTGATCCGGTTCCGCCACCACTCTGCGCTCGCGGTCACCGCCCTGCTGGCCGTGATCGGCTCGTCCCCCTTCCTGATCGAGGGGATCATCGCGCTGCGGGAGGGCGGATCGCCGGCAAACGGGCTACTGATCTTGGTGACCACGATCCCGCTCGCGATCGCGATCTGGGCGTGGCGCTCGGGCACCGACGCTAACGAATATGGCATCCGGGTGCGGGCGCTGTTTGGCCGGCGCATCGTCCCGTGGACGGAGGTCGAGGCCCTGGTGCCCGATCAGCGTGGCCACACGCGGGCCGTGCTGCACAGCGGCGCCGCGGTCCCGCTCACGGCCGTCAAGCCCAGTGATCTTCCCAGGCTCGCGCAGTGCCGCGCCGCCGCTTTCCCGCAGCGATCTTGAAGCGCAATCTTGACGAGGCCAACATCATGAAGGCGGCGCCGCACGCGATGAGGCAGAGCCCGTAGGAAGACGGAAACGAGCGGCCAATAGACTGTCCATCCATGGCTGCTATCTCGCGCGATGAGGTCGCGCATCTGGCGCGCCTTTCCCGGCTCGCCGTTACCGACCAGGAGTTGGACCTCTTCGCCGGCCAGCTTGACGTGATCCTCCAGGCCGTGGCGCGGGTCGGCGAGGTGGTCGCCGAGGACATCCCGCCGACGTCGCACTCTGTGCCGCTGGTCAACGTGCTGCGCGACGACGTCGCGGCGCCGTGTCTGACCCCGGCCGAGGCGCTGGCGGGCGCGCCCGATCCGTTCGAGGGACGGTTCCGGGTGCCCCGCATCCTCGAAGAGGATCAATAGACACTGCTGGCCGAGGAGGAGTGAGCATGATCAGAGAAACCGCCGCATCGCTTGGGGCTCGAATCGCCTCTGGCGATTTGAGCTCCGTGCAGGCCACGCAGGCGCACCTGGACCGGATAGCCGAGGTGGACGGCCGGGTGCACGCGTTCCTCCACGTCGACGCCGAGGGCGCGCTCGAGGCGGCGGCCGCGGTCGACGCCAGGCTGGCAAGGGGCGAGCAGCTTGGGCCGCTCGCGGGCGTACCCATAGCGGTCAAAGATGTTATTGCCACTAAAGGCGTCCCGACGACGGCCGGCTCGAAGATCCTCGAGGGCTGGCGGCCGCCCTACGACGCGACGTTGACCACGCGCCTGCGCGACGCGGGCCTCGTGATCCTCGGCAAGACCAACATGGACGAGTTCGCCATGGGCTCGTCGACCGAATACTCCGCCTATGGCCCCACCTACAACCCTTGGGATTTGACTCGCATCCCGGGTGGTTCCGGTGGTGGTTCGGCCGCGGCGTTGGCCGCGTTTGAGGCTCCTCTTTCCATCGGTACGGACACAGGCGGCTCCATCCGCCAGCCGGGCGCCGTGACCGGGACGGTCGGCGCCAAGCCCACCTACGGCGGCACCTCGCGTTATGGGCTGATCGCGTTTTCGTCCTCTTTGGACACCCCGGGGCCGTGCGCCCGCACGGTCGAGGACACCGCGCTGCTGCACGCCGTGATCGCCGGGCACGATCCGATGGACTCCACCTCGATCCCGCAGCCCGTGCCCGACGTGGTGGGCGCCGCGCGGCGTGGTGCGGCCGGTGACCTGAGCGGCGTGCGCATCGGGCTGGTGCGCGAGTTCACCGGCGAGGGCGCGGAGCCGGGCGTGATGGCGGCGTTCCGCGACACGGTCGAGTCGCTGACCAAGCTCGGCGCCGAGATCGTCGAGGTGTCGTGCCCGCACTTCCTCTACGCGCTGCCGGCCTATTATCTGATCGCGCCGAGCGAGTGTTCGTCCAACCTGGCCCGCTTCGACGGTGTCCGGTTTGGGCTGCGGGTGGGCGACGACGGCTCGCACTCGCTGGAGGAGGTCATGTCGGTCACGCGCGAGGCCGGCTTCGGCCCGGAGGTCAAGCGGCGCATCATCGTCGGCACCTATGCGCTTTCGAGCGGTTACTACGACGCCTACTACGGCCAGGCGCAAAAGGTGCGCACGCTCATCACGCGCGACTTCACCGCGGCCTTCGAGCAGGTCGACGTCATCGTGTCGCCGACGACGCCGTTTGTCGCCTTCCCACTGGGATCGCGGACCTCAGATCCGTACCAAATGTATCTTGCAGATCTCTATACCATCCCGACCAACCTCTACGGCGGGCCGGGCATCTCCGTCCCGTGTGGACTGTCGGAGGGTCTGCCGGTCGGTCTGCAGATCATGGCGCCGACCATGGCCGATGACCGCATGTATAGGGTGGGCGCAGCGGTCGAGTCCGTGGTGGGCACGCTCACCCCGCCCGCGCTCTAGTGTCCTGCGCCGGAAGTTCGTGGGATTAGGCTAGGATGGGTTTGTGCAGAAGATTGGGCGCCCCAAAACTGAACTGACACTGACCGATGAGGAACGCGATGAGTTGACGCGGTGGTCGCGGCG
>JBIOYB010000501.1:0-7409 GCA_044869915.1 Allorhizocola sp. | reverse complement strand
CCATCAACGTTCCCGCGACCAACTGGGGCGCCGCCAGCCTTGCGCAGATCCAGCTCTACCGCCCGAACGGCTCCTACTTCGGTTACGTGAACCTCTACAGCAGCGCCGTCTCGTGGCCACTCACCCTGGACGCGGCTGGCACCTGGACGTTGGTGCTCAATCCGGTCGGCGCGGCCACCGGATACGCCGACATCACGGTGAGTTAGGTCATGGGGAAGGGGCGTTGGTGATTCGTGTGGTGATTCGTGCGGTGATCCATGGAGATTCATCGCTCGCCGCCAGCGCTCCGCCCCGGCGGACGCCGACAGTCAGGAGAACAGCGCGCTGTACGCGTTGAGTGCCGGCTGGCCACCGAGATGCGCGTAGAGCACCGTGGCTGTGGGCGGGATCTCACCCCGCGTCACCAGGTCGATCATCCCAGCCATCGACTTTCCCTCATATACCGGATCGGTGACCATGCCTTCGGTCCGGGCAGCGACGCGCATCGCATCAAGGGTCGCGGTGTCCGGGATCCCGTAGATGCCCGCATGGTATCGCTCGTCGAGCAGAACCTCCTCGTCAAGCAGATCCCGTTGCAGGCCGATGAGTTTGGCGGTGTTACGGGCGATCCGGCCGATCTGCTCCCGAGTCTGCGCGGGTCTCGCCGACGCATCGATGCCTATAATGCGCCGCGGACGGTCGCCCGCCTCGCCCAGCGCAGCGAAACCCGCCACCATGCCGGCCTGAGTGCTCCCGGTCACCGAGCACACCACGATCGTGTCGAAGAAAATGTCCAGCCCGCGTTCCTGCTCGGCGACCTCGTATGCCCAATTGGCAAACCCGAGCCCGCCGAGAGGATGATCGGACGCACCGGCGGGTATCGCATATGGCCGGCCACCGGATGCCTCGACCTCTTGCAGGGTGGACTCCCAGCTCTCCTTGAAGCCGATGCCGAAATCGGCGCGCACCAACCGTACGTCGGCGCCGGCAAGCCGGCTGATCAGGATGTTGCCGACCCTGTCGTAGACGGAGTCCGGCCAGTCGACCCAGCTCTCCTGGATCAGCACGCACTTGAGACCGGCGCGTGCGGCCACCGCGGCGACCTGCCGGGTGTGGTTGGACTGAACACCACCAATTGACACCAGCGTGTCGCAGCCCTTGGCCAGCGCGTCGGCGACGAGATATTCCAGCTTGCGCGTCTTGTTGCCGCCGTAAGCGATGCCGGAGTTGCAGTCCTCCCGCTTGGCCCAAATCGACGCGCCACCCAGATGCCGGGTGAGCCGGTCGAGCCGGTGCACGGGCGAAGGGCCGAACAGCAACGGAAACCGCTCAAACGAATGGATCGACATGGGGCCCTCCAGCAGCTAGCGAGTGACAGAATCTCCGGCGTCCCCGGCGAGGACCTCGAGGGTGCGCCAGATCTGGGCAGTGATCCGGGCCGCCTCCCCGCGGTCCCCGGCGGCGCAAGCCGCGATCAACTGGTCGTGACGCTCGACAGAGCTGCGACCATGAGCCCGGCTGAACTGGCGTCTTTCCAGCCGGCGGATCAACGGCGTGTATCGCACGATGGTGGCCGTGAGGGCACGGTTGGCGCAGACTCGCACCAGCACGCCGTGCAGATCGTCGTCGGCGTGCAAAGCCGCATCGATGTCGCCTTTGCGTGTGGCCGCGGCGAAGCGACGGTTTGCCTCACGCATCGCCGCGACGTCTTCGTCCGTAAGCAACGGGACCGCCGCGTATGCCGCGAGCTCGTGCATCGCCCGCACGACCGCTGCGGCGTCGCGCGCCTCACGCCGCACAAGCGGTGTCACCCGCGTGTAGCTCTGCGGCTTGGTCTCGACCAGCCCTTCCTCGGCCAGCCGGGCCAGCGCGTCGCGCACCGGCGCCCGCGACAACCCCAGCCGCTCGGCGAGGTCGGCAATCCTCACGCAAGCACCGGGAGCGATATCCCCGCGCACGATAGCGTCACGGATCACCTCATAGGCCCTGTCACGCAGCAGCGTCCGCCCTACCGGCTGAAGCACCTCCACAACTGAAATGTTAGAGGTCAGTGCCGATCACAGGCAAGCTCACCGCCACGGTGATTGCCGTGGCGGTGAGCCCATTTCGACCCTTTGCTCAGTAAACCTCCACCTCCGAAAGCTGGCCGGCGGGCCACCCGGTGTTGGCGGTGATGTGCAGCCGCAGGTGCCGCACCGACACGGGCCCGAAGGTGATCGTCGCGTTGGGTGCGAAGGTGTAGGTCGCCGGCGGGACAAGCGTCGCGCCCGTCGCCGCGTCCACGACCGACAGCGTCTGTGTCCGCTGGGGCCACGAGGCGGGCAGCTTCAACACCAACCGGCCCACGGTGAGCGCCGTGCCCAGGTCGACCTGCCACCACTGCGGGAACGCGTTGTTGGCGCTCTCCCAATAGCTGTTGGCGTTGCCGTCGACCGCGTTCGAGGCCACATACGCCTGCGTGTGCGAGCCCGACGTGGCGGGCTTGCCCAGCGCCAGGTTGCCGTCCGTGGTCACGGTGACGCTGTTGGACGGCGGCGAGGTGTTGCCTGCCGCGTCTTTCGCGGTGACGGCGAAGGTGTATTGCGTCGCGGGAGCGAGCCCGGTGACGGTGTGGGACGTCCCGGGCACGGCCGCCGCGACCGAACCGCCCTGCCGCACTTCGTATCCGGTGACGCCGACGTTGTCCGTGGACGCGTTCCACGCCAACGAAACACTGGTCGCTGTCTTCCCGGCGACCGTCAAGCCGCCCGGAGCCGTGGGTGGTTGCGTGTCCCCGCCGGCGCCGCTTCCATAAACCTCCACTTCGGACAGTTGCCCGGCGGGCCAGCCGGTGTTGGCCGTGAAGTACAGCCGCAGATACCTCACCGTGGCCGATGAGAAGGTGATCGTCGCGTTGGGCGCGAACGTGTATCCGGCGGACGGCACGATGGTCGCGCCCGAGGCGCCATCGAGCACCGTGATGGTCTGCGTCCGCGGGCCCCAGTTTGGCGGAAGCTTCAGGACGACCCGCGACACCGAGACCGCGGAGCCGAGGTCGACCTGCCACCATTGCGGTTGCGGGAACGTGTTGTTCGCGCTTTCCCAATATGAAGAGGCATTGCCGTCCACGGCGTTGGATGCCACGAACTGCTGGCTGACGCTGCTCGCCGAGGCCGGTTTGCCGAGGGCCAGGTTGCCGTCGCCCGGCCCGGCCACCGGCGGCGTCGGACGCACCGGCGTCAGCGGGATCTGGCCCTTGAGCATCTTGCCACCGTCGGCCGTGATGCGCAGGTAGTAGTCCGAGGAACAGACCGTGCCGTCCTCGTCGAGGGCCACGAAGCCGGACCCGGACGGCACCTGCGACGCGTTTTCGGCCGTCTTGGCGATCTGGTTGCCCTCGTTGTATTCGTCGAACATCGAGATGTAGACGCCGGCCGCTTGCAGGCGCACCATGTTGTAGAAGTGCCGCCAGTAGAAGTCGCCGTGCCGGCGGTGGTGCTGCGAAAGGTCGCCCGGCATCACGCACGGCTGGTAGTCGATGCCGAGCCGGTCGCACTCGACCTTGTCGGGCACGTTGACGTTGGTATAAAACCAATCAAGGCCCTCTAGTGTACTGGCCCGGCCGACCATCCACGGGGAGATCATGTCCAAGGCGCGATAGACGGCGCCAAACCCGGGGCGCGAGTCGTTGATGCCCTCGCGCCAATAGGTCGGCACCCCGCCGATGACGTAGCAGCCCTGATTTTTGAACCACGTGATGACGTCCAGGCATTCGGCCGGGCCGAAGGGCCGCCCGTCGTCGCTGAATCCGAAGCCCCAGATGCACACGACAGGCTTTCCGTTCTGCCGCGCGTAGGCGGGCGACGCCGTGTGCGCGGACATCTTGTTCGTCCAGTCGGTCTTGGTCTCCGACTGCATGTTCGTCCAGTTGGTGACGTCGTACATGATGTAGAACTTGCGGCCGTAGGTCTCCGCGGCCGCGCGCACCTTCTGCGCCATGGCGTCGCGGGTCGGGCCCTCGCCGCCGAACGGGTTGAAGCGCTGCAACGCGGCCGTGTCGCAGCCGTGGTCGCGCATCCACCTGAAGTGGGTGTCCACTGTGGACTGATCGTATTGCGAGAAGAGCGTCGCGGGCTGGCCGTTGCCCAGGTTCGGCCACGCGGTGGCATAGCCGCGGCCATAGTCGCGCATGTCCGGCCAGGACACGATGGCGTTGTTGTTCTGCGACGGGGACTGCGACCAGTTTTGCGTGTAGTGCCACCAGCCGTTGATGGGCGCGCCGTCTCCGACGCAGGCGAACCATCCTTGATAGCCGACGCTGACCTTGCCGACGACGTCTCCCGGTGGGCTCGCCGCGCTGCCCAGCCTTGGCATCGCGGCCAGGGCGGAGCCCGCGACCACGGACGTGACGAGCGTCCGGCGGGTGATTGCCATGATGTACCTCCTATGAGGTGTAGACCTCGATTTCGGATGCCTGACCGGCGGGCCAGCCGGTGTTGGCGGTGATGTTCAGTCGCAGGTAGCGCACGGTGGCGGGGGTGAAGGTGACTGTCGCGTTCGGTGCGAAGACGTACCCCGCCGACGGCACGATCGCCGCCCCGGTGGCGCCGTCCACAACGGACAGTGTCTGGGTGCGCGGCCCCCAAGCGGAGGGCAGCTTCACGACGATCCGCGACACCGAGACCGCGGATCCCAGGTCGACCTGGATCCACTGCGGGAAGGCGTTGTTCGCGCTTTCCCAATAGGAAGACGCGTTGCCGTCGACCGCGTTACCGGCCACATAGGACTGTGTGGTGCTGCCCGCGGTCACCGGCTTGCCCAGGGCCAGGTTGGTGTCGCCGGGCGGCGCGTCGCTCAGGAAATCGATCCAGTTGACGTTGAACAGGCCACCGCCGCCGGCCGACTTGGCGACGAAGACCAACGGCGCCGTGACCGTGCTGGCGGCCAGGTTCATGGTGACGTCGGTGTAGGTCTGCCAACCGCCCGTCCCCGCAATCGCCGCCGATCCGAGCAGCGTGCCGGTCACCGAACCGGATCGTGCCTCAATCGTGCCGCCCGAGGCGCCCGACGCGGCCCGCAACCGCAGGGAGGTGATCCCGCTGAGGTTGACCGGCGTGTAGGACCACCAATCACCGTTTTCAATAAAACCTATGTTTTGGTACCCGCCTTGCGTGTCCGAGGTCGCCTCCACCCGCACACCGGGGTCGGCGCCGGGGCCACCCGTGGCGGTGAAGTATTCGGCCTGCTTCCGGCGTGGCTGCAGCTGGATCAGCGACCGGCCGGCCAGTCCACCGGTGTCGGTATAGGTGGCCTCCAGCACGGCGAAGGTGTTGGTGTCCGCGCCGTGGCCCGCCTCACCCGTGGTCTGGATCGTGCCCGAGCAGCCGGTGGACTGCCGGATCGGGTGGGCGTGCGCGTCGTGGCCCAGCAGATACTGCAGCACGACCCGGGAGCAGTCGATGTGCGTGTCCTCGGGGTCGGTGACCGACACGGCGTAGGAAACCGTGTCGCCCCAGTGGAACACCGCACCGTGCTTGGGCGCAGTGATGGTCACGGTGGGCGCGGTGTTGCCGACCGAGATCGGCACGTTCGCCACGGCCGTGAGCCCCTCGCCGTCGGTCACGCGCAGCTGTGCCGTGTAGGACCCGTTGCCGGTGTAGGTGTGCGACGGGCTGGCCGCCGTCGAGGTGCCGCCGTCGCCGAACGCCCACTGGTATGTGATGGGCTGCCCGTCGGGATCGTTCGAGCCGGCGCTGCTGAACTGCACCGTGAGCGGGGCCGCGCCGGAGGCCGGCTGTCCACTCGCGACAGCGATCGGGGCACGCCCACCGGTACGCCGATAATCGATGCGATACACGCCGGAGTCGTCATTGTTGCCGCCGAAGCCGGTGCCCCACTCGATCAGATACAGCGCCCCGTCCGGGCCGAATTCGAGGTCCATCGGGCGGATCGTCGAAACCCCGTCGAGCAGCCGGTTGATGTCCACCAGGCCCGATCCGTCGCTGGTGAGCTGCAACGCGTACATCCTGGACTGGTTCCATTCGCCGAAGAGCGCCTTGCCGTCGAAGTAGGCGGGCCACTTGCGGGTGCTCGACAGCCCGGCGTTGAACCGGTAGACAGGGCCGCCCATGGGCGCGCCGCCGCCGCCGATCTCCGGGAAGCGCGGGTTGCCATCGTAGTCGTAGTCCACTGTGGACGGTTGTGCCGGCGGCAGGTTGGTCAGGCCGGTGTTGTTCGGCGAGTTGTTGACCGGCGCCGCGCAGTGCAACGCCGGGCCGCTCGGACCGCCGGGGAAGGTGTAGTCGCGGTAGGCGTAATTGTCGCCGATGCAATACGGCCACCCGTAGTTGCCGGCCCGGACGAGGTTCCACTCGACCGTGTTTCCCGGGCCGCGGTCGGGATTGGCCTGCCCCGCGTCGGGGCCGAAGTCGCCGGCATAAAGCAGGTTGGTCTTCGGGTCGACGCCGATGCGGAACGGGTTGCGCAGCCCCATCGCGAAGATCTCCGGCCGGGTCTGCGCCGTCCCTGGGGCGAACAGGTTGCCCGCCGGGATGGTGTAGGTGCCGTCCGGCTGCGGCCGGATCCGCAGGATCTTGCCGCGCAGGTCGTTGGTGTTGCCGGAGGTGCGTTGCGCGTCATAGTCCTGGCGGCCGGGCCGTTCATCGATCGGCGCATACCCGTCGGACTCGAACGGGTTGGTGTTGTCACCCGTTGCCAGGTAAAGGTTTCCGGCCGCGTCGAAGGTCAGGCTCCCGCCCGCGTGGCAGCACGTGTTGCGCTGCGTGGCGACGTTGAGCAGGATCCGTTCGCCGGCCAGGCCGAGCGTGTCGCCGTTGACGGTGAAGCGCGACAGCCGGTTGACCGCGGTCGCGCCCGCCGGCGAGTAGTAGACGTACAGCCACCTGTTTGTGGCGAAGCCGGGGTCGAGGGCGATACCGAGCAGACCGTCCTCGTTGCCGGTGAACACGCTGAGGGTCGCGGCCGTGACCGTCGTCTGGGTGTCGGGCTTGATGACGCGCACCCGCCCGTCGCGTTCAATGTAGAAGACCCGACCGTCCGGGGCGACTGCGAGCTCCATCGGGTTGTTGGTGTTGCCGTCGAGGCTCACCTTCTCGAAGCTTCCGGACAGCGTGGCGCCGCAGTCGCTGCCGACCGCGCCGGCCGCGGTCTGGACGCCGCCGAGCAGGTGAGCGCGAAACTGCGGGTCGGAGAAGGCCTCGATCGCGTGACCGCCCGCGGTGTACCAGGACCGGCCGCCGTCGAAGTTGTGGCACCACGCGATCGGGTGGTCGTGCCCCATCGCGCCGCCGCCCGGCGCATACGTGGTTTCGTCGAGGCTCGCGAGCACGTGCACGGAACCGCGCGGGTTGGTCCGGAAGTTGTACCACTCGTCGGTGCGGCCCCACCGTGCCGGCAGGTCCTTTGTGGACGGATGCGCGGGATCCTCCACC